>USKE01000042.1 GCA_900555165.1 uncultured Porphyromonadaceae bacterium
GCCGGGCGACGGTATCCGTCATCGTATGCGTCACCGTATTGAGGTGTGTGCCTGTCTTCGTAGCGGCCGGTTTCCCCGGGGTAAGATGCGCCGGGGTGTATCCGTTCCTCCTCGTACATGGGCAGAGGAGATGTACGGGAGCGGCGGCCACGATACGAGTCGGGGGTCGAGAACTCGTCGTCAGTCCAGTCCTCGTCGCGCAGGCCGCGTGGTACCGGCCTCTGATAGCGCGCCGCCGGCTTGCGGTCGTCGAAATTAATCTGCGGCCGCTGACTGTTCTGCCTGTTGTTCGGGTCGGTTCTTTGATTCATATCCGTTTCCCTTCTCTTATGGCAAAAGGGATTGGCAAAATTACGAAAAAAATCCGTTCCCTTCCCCTTTTCACATTAATAATGTGCCTTTGTATGCCGCACGCTGGTTGTAACAGGCAGTGGGTATCCTGAAATGTAATTTGCAGATTGAAAAAATTTGTTTAACTTCGTGAATCAATAATCTGCTATGCGTATTTCAGAACTCACACTTCGGAACTTCAAGCTTTACGGGAGCGAGGAACTTGTTGTCAGGTTTGACCCGAAAAGCCATGCGTGCATACTTCTTGGAAACAACGGATGTGGGAAGTCTACTCTTCTTAATGCTGTCACGTTGTCTCTGAGCTCATATTTAGGACAGTTCCCTGGCTCGTCTGAGAGTCCGTTGCCGGATGACGCCCTGCACATAAATGACGACGGGCGTCATGGCGATTATATGAAAATAGCGTGTCGTATCAGTGTCGGCGAAGACAGGGAAATTTCAGTCATACGTTATCGAAAAGGCTCGACACCGCCCCCTTCTCCGTCTGAAGTCAAGGAGATAAAGGCATATGCCAACGAACTGAAAGACTCTGCCGGATCGGATGCAAATAGCACAAGGTTGCCCATAATAGCCTATTACGGAACTGAAAGAGGCCGAATACAGGCCCCCGAGCGTAAACGAAATTTCAAGAAGGTATTTGCCCGTTGGGACGGCTACATAAATTCGCTTACGCCACAGACTGATTTTAAGTCGTTTTTCGCATGGTTTGACTTAAAAGAGGATGAGGAACGCCGTATACGAGACGAGCGTTGGGAACGCAATTTTACCCTGCCGGAACTGAATGCCGTAAGGCAGACACTGGAACGGTTTGTGGGTGAGGATTTTTCGTCACCCGGTATAAAGCTGCATCCCTTGCGTTTTGTCATGCAACAGCGTGGCAGCAGGCGCGAGCTCCGCATAGAACAGCTCAGTGACGGTTATCGCATAATCATAGCGATGGTGGCTGACATAGCGTCGCGCATGGCCGAGCTTAACCCGTCTGACAATACAGATGAAATACTTTCGACCCCCGGCATCATTATGATTGATGAGGTGGATCTGCATCTGCATCCGTCATGGCAGCGGAAGATCGTGAGCCAGCTGGTCAGGACGTTTCCGAATGTGCAGTTCATAATCACATCGCACAGTCCGCTTGTGGCGCTGGACGCACCGGACAAAGTAGAAGTCATTCATATTGACGGCCAGCGAGCCGACCGGAGTACCGATGACCTTGAGAATCTCGATGTGAATGATGTGCTGATGAGCAACTTGTTCAATCTTGTGTCGCCCAATACTTCAAAATGGGATTGCGACATCGAACGTCGTGACCAGTTGCTGGCCGCTCCTGAACTGACTTCAGACGAAAGAAGAGAGCTTGATAGGCTTGAGCGTAAATTGGCCGCGGTGCGTGTCGGCATGCCTAAGGAGATGAGCGAGCTTGCGTTACTGGTCCGAAAGATTTCAGATAGATTAGGAATTTCCGAGTCAGAAAATGATAAAGATCAATAAATCCCGTCCCGCCCCGGTCGAGCTTACAAGTCAGGCTGCTCCGGCAAATGAGAATGAGGTGGACCGCTGTATCTATAATTATCCGGCGGTGAAAGGACGTCTGATGCGTGACCAGCGCAAAAAGTGCTGTTATTGCGAGACCTATCTCAGTAAATATGCCGATATCGAGCACTACCGTCCTAAAAAAGCATTTGTCGATCGCCATGGAAACATGCACAGGCCCGGATATTATTGGCTGACACTTGACTGGGACAATCTCTTGCTGAGCTGCAAAACATGCAACAGTTCCCATAAGAAGAATCATTTCGGCCTTGTCAATGAAAATTCGAGAGATATCGCAGGTAAAAGCATTGTAGATGAGTTGCCACTGCTGATAAATCCGTTGACGGAGGATCCGGGGCGGCATATAAAGTTCCGTCGACATTGCGCAGTCGAGTCGGCATGTGAAGGCTGTGCCGAGCGTGGACGTTACACAATAAGAATCCTTCAGCTGAACCGCCGGTCGTTACGTTGGAGGCGATTGGAGGTCTGGAATAAATATCAGGTGGTCTGTGATACTTTGAGAATGGCTGAAATAATCTTACACAGGAACCCGGCCGACCCTGAGGCTCTGGCTATAAAAAGGAATTGCAATGCTCAGATCAGTAGGTATAAGTCAGAGTCAGCACAATATTCTGGCATGATAAATCATCAGGTCACGTGGTAGCAATCTTGGAGGCAGTTGGACTTAGATGTTTTAAGTTTCCGGCAACCATTTTGTCAGCAGATAAGTGCGGCAGGAAGGTGGATCAGGTTTGCCGGGAGGTTGATGCGGAAGGGGGTGCCCCGTGAGCCGGAAATCATGTAACGTGGAGCCGTGACTGGATCCACAATCTGGCGGCGCACGGCGCGGCGTATCAGCGACAGTTTCTGGCGCAGTGAGTCACTGCCGGGCCAGACAAGCTCATCGATAGACTGCCGCGCGGCATCATCATCGCGTGCCGGCATGACCAGGCTGTAAATCTGTTCGATTTCATGGCGGTGGTCGCCAAAATCCTTGAGGTTGATTCCCTCGGGGTGCATCAGGAAAAGGATGTAGACTGTGCGTGCCAGCGGAGTGAGCCTGAGTTCCATTTCGTTGTAGTCGGGTAGTATGACACGCATGTCGCCGTTTACCACAACTGACGAGAGAGCCTCGGGCCTGATGATGATCTTGCCGCGTATATGTTCGTTAAGCTCGGCCATCGGAGGCATTTCGTGGTGACGCGCTACATATGCCATCACAAGCTGTGCGATATTGTCCATCAGCTGCTTGCGGTCGGCCTCAAGCGAGAGATCCGATTCCTCGCAGGTGGTCTCTTCCAGCCAGACCGGTGCCGACGGCTGTATGGCGTTTACCGAGGGTGCGGGAGACACCGGGGCGCGCCGCGTTGATTCTGGCCTGCTGCGTTCTTGGCGGATGTCGAAGTCATGGCTAAAGTCATCGTCCGCGTTGCATAGTGACTTTGATTCATTATTGATGAAACCTGGATACCTGTAATGAAATATCGTCGAATGATTGTCCGGGCTGACGAATGTCGTGAACCGTGGAGCATTCTCCTGCTCGATGTCACTGAGGCATCTGAGCATGAATTCTCCTGCTTCCAGCCTGTGGGCGAGGGCGTCGGCACCGTTTACAACGGCGTATGCGCCGCCAGCCGGTTCGAACAGAAGGGGACGCCGCATGACCACCGTCCCGTATAGTTCGGGTACATCCGCCGGAATCCGCCTTATGGCCAGTCGCAGACCCAGTTCAGCCGAGAGCCTGAAAGCGTTATGCTCGTAGTGTGCCCATCGGTCGACGGGCATAATCACGCCGAATTCGCCCAGCCGCAATGTCATGAGCTGTTCGCCGATATGCTTATCAATAAGACGTTCTATCAGTTTCATATCCCGAAGTTAATAAAAATTCTACAGATTGACTAAATTTCATGGTCGTGAAACGCACCCCAAAAGTTTTTGTCTGACTTACGGGGCGCGGTTCAATCGACCTCTGAATTGAACGGTCACTTATGGCAGAGCGTGGTGACTGGCATCTGTCTGCTGCAATGGATTCATGGGGTTAGCTCATTTTCTGTTGAGAGGCGTCGGTTCAGAGTCCGGTGTTGCGGGTGCGGGTATATCGGCGAAGTAGTCGTCGTTCACTTTTGCCATGCAGTTGCATGCTTGCACCGCTTTGCTCCATCGCATTCTGGCGTAGCTCTCTTTCGAGAACATTTCGGCTGTGCCTTTGGCATCGGCATCGAAAGACAAGGTGTTGCTGATCGACAGATTCACTTTCACAGCTTCGAGATCCTGGTTGGCTCCGATGTAGGCAATCAGCCATCCGTCGGCTTTCAGCGATTCTATAAGTTTCTTTATTGCAGGAAGATTCCATTCGTGTGAGGCGTTTTCGTATCCGTCGGTTATGATGGTTACAGATACGGCGACATCATCGCGACCTTCAGTCTCATTGCGTAATCGTGTGCATGTGGTGCCGATGGCATCATACAGCGGGGTCATGCAGCAGGGGCGGTAATCGCGCAAGGTGAGAGTCCTGGCGTCATCGGCCAGTACATTGTGGTACAGGTCTTTGCATCCGCATCCGCAGAAAGATGTCACGGTTACGAACTGTTTCATGCCCGTTTCTTTCTGGGCTTTTCTGATGGTGGCGATAGTCTCGTTGACACCGGCCACTGCCTGAGGGGCGATTGTCTGCATGGAGCCGCTCTTGTCGAGCACGATGAGGTTGTAGGTTTCCTTGATCATAGTCTTGATGTTTTAAGTGTCGTTTTTGTTTGTGATGCAAAATTACGACCGATTTTGCCCGAGGTGCGTTTTCTGCAACGTTGCAGAATTACAATGATGCATGTACATGAATGTGACCTACCCCTATTCCGGCATAAACAATCATTGGAGTCCGAGAAAAATCAATTCCAGGACGCTGAAATTAATAATTCACGGGTGACGAGGGCCAGGGATGGAATGCAAGTGCATAATTACTGCATATAATGAATTTTGACATAAATTAGGTAAAAACGGACGATGTATTTAAAATGATAAAATCAGCAGAATGTGATATTGAAATATGGCAATTTTTATTGAAAAAATATATATCTTTGCACGCTAATATGTCTGCATAAAGCCCATGACGGCAACTGGTAGTCAGGTTGTTTGTCGCCGGCAGTAAAATTCACAGCAACAAACATTCTCAGACCGCTTACAAAAATCATATCACATAATCTCACGGTAAGATCATAAATCAATCATAAATCAATCATAGGCTAATGAAGAAACTGTACACACTTCTTTCCATGGCCGTGGCTGCGGCCACAGTAATTCCGGCATCGGCTCAGCTGAGTCTGGCTGATAGAATGCAGTTGCGTCGGCAACGGGCCGAGCTGGGACACACGGCTGTGACACGTGGATCGGCAGCGATAAAAGATACCGGTCACACATTCGGATTCATCAGGCTTGCAGCCGGCAGCAGCCGTGCCGATCTTGAGACAGAGGATGTCACTGTTGCCTCGGTGCGCGGCGACATTGCCCTGGTATCGGTGCGTGCCGGTGACGAGGAGCGCGTGGCATCGCTTGATTGCGTGGCCGAGTTCCAGCTGTCGCGCCCCGTAAAGGCCGACATGGATCTGTCGCGTCAGATGTCGGGCGTGGAATCCATACACAACGGCGTGGAGCTTGACCATCCCTATACCGGGAGCGGGGTCATTGCCGCGGTGGTTGATCAGGGGCTGGATGCCAACCATATCAATTTCCGTAACTCAGACGCTACTTCGCGTATCGGTTATCTGGGGCACACCTATACCGATCCGAGCAGTGAAGGGGGCTGGAGCGGCGTCACATACGACCGAAACAATATATGGCGTTTCACTACCGACACCGACGAGACGTTCCATGCCACCCATACCCTGGGCATAATGGCCGGCAGCTACAGAGGCGAGGCACAGGTGGCTGTGGCCGACAACAGCCAGACAGCCACTATACAGACCATGGCCAATCCGTATTACGGCGTGGCCACAGGCGCCGACATCGCTGCCGGCGTGACCGATCTGGTCGACATGCTCATCGCCGAGAGTATCGACATGATACTCAACTACCGCTATGCACAGCAGAAACCCTGTGTGCTGAGCCTTTCGCTGGGTTCCAATGTCAACAGCCACCGGCCCAACTCGCTCATGGGACAGTTCCTTGAGCTCGTGGCCAAGGAGGCGGTAGTGGTATTGTCGGCCGGCAACGAGGGTGACATCCCGCTGGCGCTGGTGAAGACTCTCGGCGAGGGCGACACCGAGGCCAAGACCTTCATTATGCCCTCGTACGCCCCCGACACGCGCTATGGCATGACGTATGTGTACAGTGACCGTCCGTTCACCCTCAAAGCCGTGATATTCAATCGCGCACGCGGCAAGATAAGCTACAATATGGGCATCCCCTCGGGGCTTGAGGACGGCGCCGGAGTGTTCTACTGTTCGTCAGACTACAAGCAGGAGACAACCGATGTGGTATCGTCGAACTTCTCGAATGCTTTCAGCGGTTATGTCGGCGTGGGCTACAACCGCGAGCAGTACACCGGCGAATACACGGGCCTGGTGTCATATTATACCAAAGACAATCCTGACAAGAACGCCAACGGCAACTATATCCTCGGATTCGTGGTAGAGGGAGAGCCAGGCCAGCGCATCGAGTGCTACAACGAGGCCGACTACGGCTATCTCGACAGTTTCGGAATCGAGGGGTGGGATACAGGTCAGACAGACGGCACCATCTCAGACATGGCATGCGGCAACGACGTGCTTGTCGTGGGCGCGTACAACGTGCGCGATTCATACGGCGCGCTCGACGGATATGTCTACGGTTATCAGAACACGTTCCTGCCGGGCAAGATCACCCCCTTCTCGTCATACGGCACCCTGGCCGACGGCCGCACGCTGCCGCATGTCTGCGCTCCCGGCGCCGCCGTCATCTCGTCGACCTCGAGCTACTACGCCAAAAACGAGATAGCCTCTATAGGCAAGCGCGGGGTCGTGGCCTCGGTAAGCGAGGTTGACCGCGAGAACTACTGGGCGCCCGCCAGCGGCACATCAATGTCGACACCTTATGTGGCTGGTTCAATCGCCCTGTGGCTTGAAGCAGATCCTACCCTTACGATAGACGAGATAAAGGATATCGTGGCCACCACATCGATACGCGACGAAGAAGTGCTGTCAGGCAACCCCGTGCAGTGGGGCGCCGGCAAGTTCGACGCCTACGCCGGTCTCAAAGAGGTGATACGCCGCTCAGGTATCGGAGAGGTAAGCGCCGATGCTGACGGCCTGATGGTGAAACAGACCCCCGACGGCCGCATCGAGCTGTTCGTAGGGAATGCCCCCTCGGTGGGCGCCACAGTCTATGACCTTACAGGTACGGCGGGGTTGCGCGGCGCGGCCGACGGTGACACGCTCACGATGGACCTCTCAAATCTGCGTCCCGGCGTGTATGTCGTCACGGTAAACGGCACACATTCAAAGAAAATCGTAATCAGATAATTATATCGGAATGAGAAAAATATCACTGGCGGCCGGCCTGTTGCTTATGGCCGCGTCGGCCACAGCGCAGACAGCTGACGAACAGCCGATAATCACGTTCAAGACGAACATATACGAAACCTACGGCGGCACCAACGCGTTTCATTTCGTGCTCGGCGCCACGGAAGAGACATACATTGACGTAGACTGCGGTTTCGGCCGTGACGAATATCTGGTCGGCCCAGCCACATTTGACTCCGAGGCACAGGAGATGACCGGAACAGTTGTCACATGCAACGTGAACTCCGACGGGATGGTGAAAATCTACGGCGACGCGTCGCTGATAGACTATTTCGATGCCGAGGGATGCTATATTGAGACAATCGACCTGGGCGACTGCCTCAACCTCGATATCCTCGATCTTCAGCATAACGAGCTCAAGAGCCTCGACCTGTCGCGTTACACGAAACTTTCGGCCATTTATCTGACCGACAATCCTTTCACACCCGAGACCCCGCTTGTAGTGGGCGAAAACCATCCGAATCTGACGATTCTTGATGTAGACATCATCGGATATATATCGCCCGATTTCGATATAACCACTTATCCTGAACTGGTGTCGTTCGACGCCTACGCCACAAAGACGCTGACACACCTCGACCCCTCGAACTGCAAGAAACTGCGTCGCCTCTGCGTCGACAGTTGCCCTATCCGGACTCTCGACGTCACCGGATGCCCGGCTCTGCAGGTACTGAATGTGGAGGACAGCGGCATCATCGACCTCGACCTGAGCCAGAATCCGAACCTTACTCAGCTTTATGTCAAGAAGGATTCGGGCACGCTCAATACCGACCGCAAGTTCACCACGCTCGATGTGTCAGGCAATCCGGCCCTGACATACCTCACCGCGGTGGGAAACCTGCTCACGGAAATCAATCTTAGCTCCAACACGCAGCTCGACTATCTCAATCTGGCCAAGAACCGGCTCACTGCCATTGACCTGTCGGCAAACCAATTGCTTACGAGTGTCGATATCAGCCAGAACGACATGACTTTCGCCACACTGCCTCTGCCTGATCCCGCATGGTATGATTATGTATATGACCAGCGTCCGATTACTGTCGCCAAGTCTTATCCCGAGGGCACGAAACTTGATTTCGCAGACAAGGTGCTCCGTGCGGGCACTTCCACCGATGCGGTAATGTATTCATGGTCAGAGAGCGACAACGCCGCTACCGTGCTCGGCCCTGAATATTTCACATACGAAAACGGCCAGGTCACGCTCCTTAAGGCGGTCGCTGACTCGGTGTATCTGTCATTCGGCAGCTCGGCATTCCCCGGCGTGCGTCTGACTACCGGTAAATTCAGTGTCAAGACAGTCGCGGCATACGGCAAGCCCACTGCGGCACTGACGCTCACTCCCGGAGTCAATGACGGCGAGACCATTGTGATGAGTGTCGGCCTTGACGGCGCGACTGCCGCGGCTCCGCGCCAGTTCATGATCGACCTCGGTGACGGCCGGCAGGTTCCATTCTCGGCCACCACATCAGGCCTACCCGCCACACCCAACGTGACGGCCATCAAGAGAGGCTCGGGCATGGTGACTGTATATGTACCCGAAGGTGAGACCCTCACGGCATTCGGCATCGACAATACTACACTCTATGCCGTAGACCTCACAAAAGCACCTGAACTGCGTGAGCTCAGCCTCACCGATGCCGGCCTTTACAATGTGGATCTCGGTTTCAACCGATGTCTGACATCGCTTGACCTGTCAGGCAATAATTTCAGCACGCTCACGCTCGAAGGGGTCAACGCCGTCTACGCCAAGAACGTGCTGGGCGACATCAACCTGTCGCACAACCGCCTGACTTCAGTCACGCTCAACGACCCCCGTGCGATTGACCGCCTCGACCTGTCGTTCAACAGCCTCGACCGGTTTGACTACAAGGAGTTCGAGTTCATCAGCTCGTTCAACATAAGTCACAACAATCTCACCGACATCAACATCACCTACATGGCAGAGGCCGAACTTGTGGATGTGTCGCATAACCGTCTGGCATCAATACAGCTGCCTGACAACCAGCAGATAGGCACTATCCGCATAGACAACAACCTGTTCACGCTGGCCACCCTCCCCGAGGTAACCAATCCCGGCACCGTCTATGTATATGCTCCGCAGGCACCGATTACGCTGCCCACCAAGGCGCCGTCGATAAACCTCTCGTCGCAGTACCGCGACATCGCCGGACAGACTACCATATATACATGGCGTTATGACGACGGCCGTGTCCTCGTCGAGGGAACAGACATACGCGGCACCCATGGCCGTTTCGCTTTTCTGGCCCCCGCGATCGGCAAGACTGTATTCTGCGAGATGACACATCCGGCATTCCCGGATTTCACCGGTGCCGACATGTTCCACACCACTCAGGTGCAGGCCGCCGAGATGCCCGACAATCTCATAGCCTCCTTTACCACTCCGGTAGGCGGCGAGTCTGTGGGCCTCTCGCTCGCCGCAGCCACGACAGGCACAGCGCTGTATATCGACTGGAGCGGCGAAGGCAATGCCGTAGAGCAATATGTGCTCGGCGACAGCTACACGCTCTTCGATGCCACTACCATAGCCGGTGCCGACGTAAAGGTTTACACTTATTCGCCTGAAGATAAAATTACGGTTTTCTCGATCAACAATGCCTCGATGAGCAGGTTCGACGCCTCGTCGCTCACCGATGCCGTATGCATCGGTGTCCTCGGTGCCGGCCTTACTGACGGATCCCTCACCCTCCCGAAGAACGGCGTGTTGCGTGAGCTGTCGCTCGACAAGAACGCCTTCACCGAGTTCGACCTTTCGGAATACCCCTCGCTGATGACATTCTCGATTTCCGACAACAGCCTCACGACCCTTGACCTGAGCCATTCGCCCGTATTGCAGATAGCGGCTGCAGGTCACAACGCACTTGAGAATGTAGTGCTCGGCGGCAACGACATGCTCTGGCAGCTCTCGGTTTCCCGAAATAACATTGCTGCCATAGATCTCACGGGCGCGCCTAATCTCGAACAGCTTGCCTTGGGGCAGAACCAGCTCGCCGGCATTGATGTGTCATCGCTGGACAAGCTCATTGCCCTTGACCTGTCGGGCAACAGATTCACTTTCGCCACACTTCCCCCGGTGCTTCCGCGCTATATGATATATCATTTCGTCAACCAGCAGCCCATGGATGTGCCGTGCGTCGACGGTCGTGTGGATCTGTCGGACCAGGCCGAGGTGAACGGAACGGCCACTGAATACCGGTGGTTTATCGGTGTCCCCGAGTTTGATGAGAACGGCGAGCTTGTCGGAGAGAACCTTTATGTCGACGACGAGTATCTGCTCGACAACGGCGTCACCACATTCATCAAGCCTTTTGATGACGTGATGTGCGTCATGACCAACGCCGAGTTCCCCGACCTGTATCTCTACACCGTGCCGATGTCTGTGTCAGCCGGTCTTGAAGGTGTTACAGCCGACGGTTCGGATGCCACCCCCGTTTACTACAACCTTCAGGGCGTGCGTGTGACCACGCCGGCGCAGGGCATATACATTGTCGTGCGCGGGTCGCAGGTTACCAAAGAGTATGTGAGGTAATGTCCGGTTAAACCGGGCGGAATTACTGCTCAATACAAGCACACATATATAATGTCAGCGGGTAGTTCCATACGTATGGAACGCCCGCTGATTTTTTTGAGGCTGTTTAACATTTATTTTTAAATACTGGTGTCTGGTAAACATCTTCAAGTTGCTGATTATTACCGAGAACGCGAAGCATAAGCCGCGTAGTGGCGCAAGAATCCAGGCCACTGCAA
>USKE01000043.1 GCA_900555165.1 uncultured Porphyromonadaceae bacterium
TTGTAGCCGCCGGGATTATACTGGTTGGTGTCCATAATATGTAGCTTTTGCGGATTAATTTATTCTACGGTTAGGGGCGGGCAGGTCTGCTGTCAGGCTGCGGCCGGTCGGTTTCGTGCGCGCCCATGCGACGGGTCTTGCGTTTGTCGGCGGCGATGAGGATGGCTGTCACGATGCCCAGCGCCACGAGCAGTATGGTCTGCACGCCGATGAGCAGGTTGCCGAAAGCCGCCGCGTTGACCTGGAAGGTCTCTCGGGCACCGGCCGTGGCCAACATCGCCGCCGGGGCGAAGATGCGCAGGGCGAAGATCATGGTGATCTGGTAGGGGCCGATGCCGCCGTTAGAGGGCACCCCCATCGAGATGCTTGTCAGCACCATGCACACCAGCCCCGCCGTGGCTCCGTGCAGGCCGATGATTTCGCGCGTGAAGGGGAAGGCGAAGAACGCCACATAGAGCTGCATGTAATAGCAGCCCCATATCAGGACCGTCAGCAACAGCCAGCGCCCTTTGTGGTTCATCGACACTATCGAGGCGAAACCGCCCCAGAACCCTTTTATGAACTGACGTATCTTTCGGGTCAGCGGGTTGCGCACATACTTGAAAAAAATCCATGTTCCGCCGATAACCGCCACGATTCCGGCCCACAGCCAGGGTGATGAGGCCAGCTCGGCCAGCCGCCGGTAGGCGTCGGGATAGGTGCGCACGAAATCGGCGATGGGGCCGTATGCTATCAGCAGTGTGGCCGCCGAGAGCAGCATCACGGTCAGCGTGTCGGCAAGCCGGTCGGCCACCATCGACCCGAACACCTCCGAGAATCCGGCGCGCTGGCGGTAGGCTATGTAGCCCGACCGCCACACCTCGCCCAGGCGCGGAAACAGCAGGTTCACCGCGTAAGTGCCGAAGATGCTGTAGCAGAGTATGTGCAGCGGAGCGCGCACGCCTATGGCCCTGAGCTGTATGCCCCAGCGCATGGCTCTGAACACCATGGCCGCCACGCCCAGCGCGAGGTTCAGCGCTATGAAACGGAAGTCGCATTGCGAGCGCACCACCTCCACTACCTCGGCCGGGTCGATATCCTTGAAAAGTATCCAGCACAGACCCACGCTTACGGCAAACGGTATCACGATTTTCAGCACCTTGGTCAGCAGGCCGCGTCTGCGGTCTTTCACGGCCTCGGGGGCATGCGACAGCGCGGCGCCGTCGTCCGTCGGGGCGCCGGTGCCGGAAGCGCCCGGTGTCACGGGCGCGGCATGTGTGTCTGGCTTGACAATGGTCATTGCACAAGGTTACTTTCTCGCAAAGATACACACAAAAGCGCTTGAAACCAAAACGGAGGGACAAAAAACCGTTGCCGGCACTGGTCGCGAGCGGCCGCGGATGTGAGATTTCGGCCGTTGATTGGCAGAAAAGTCGTTTTTGTTCCGAAACTGCGGCAAAATCCTGGAATATTTCACTAATTTTGCCGTGATAAATCACAGCGCGAGTCATGAAGAAAACAGAAAAGCCGCAGATTGTGGGCATCGAGGAGATTTCAATGGATATCGCCTCGATGCAGCCCATCAAGTCGCTGTCGCAGGATTACAGCCATCTGGCCGAAGACTATATCGTGTCGCACATAACATCGAAGAGCCCGCATCTGTCGGGCGACATCGTGAGGCGTTTCGACGGCATGACCATCATCATCCTGGTCAAGGGGCACATCAAGCTCACCGTAAACCTCGAGGAGGTGCATATAAAGCCATGCTCGATAGCCTTCATCACCCCCGACACCTATTTCTCGCCGGGCATCGTGTCGGGGCAGGAGGTCGAGGCTTACCTGCTGTTCATGTCAAACAAGTTCATCCGCGACGTAAACATCGACCTGAACGCCATAAACTCGAACCTCTTCACCACGCGCAAGACCGTGCTGCGCCTGCGCCCCGAGCGCGTGCAGCTGCTCATCAAGTATTTCGACCTGCTGCATATCACCGCCAACGAAGAGAACAGCTATACCCGGCTCACGGCTCGCGCCTTGGTCACCGCCGCCGGCTATCAGGTCATGGCCTTCGGCGAGGAGGCCGCCCAGAAAGATATCCTGGGGCAGCCCCGCTCGCGTCGCACCACCTATGTGCGCACCTTCCTCACGCTCGTGCGCAACCATTACCGCAAGGAACGTGCCATCGGTTTCTATGCCGACAAGATGTTCATCTCGCCCAAATACCTCTCGATGATCATCAAGGAGGCCACAGGCAAGTCGGCCGCCGAGTGGATCGACCAGTATGTGATTCAGGAGGCCAAGAACCTGCTGCGCTATTCGGGCAAGAACGTGCAGCAGATTGCCTACGAGCTCAATTTCACCAACCAGTCGTCGTTCGGCAAATACTTCAAGCACCTTGTCGGCATGTCGCCCACGCGGTTCCAGAACACCTGACCGGCGTCGGCTCCGGCGCTTTCACCCGTCTTGCCCGGCGCCGCGCGTGGTGTTAACGCGGCACCGGGGCGTTGGTAATTTGTTTTTTTTGCGTAACTTTGCCTGAAAATTACAGGTATTATGAGCAACTCACGGATTTCTCGGAGAATACAGTCGCTCGCCGCCTCTGCAACATTGGCTATGTCGCAGAAGAGCAGCGAGTTGCGCGCCAGCGGCGTGGATGTGATAAACCTCTCGGTCGGCGAGCCCGATTTCGCTACCCCCGACAATATCAAGGAGGCGGCCAAGCGTGCCATCGACGAGAACTACACCCACTACTCGCCCGTACCGGGCTATATGTCGCTCCGCAAGGCCATAGCCGATGCCCTGGCCCGTGAGCTGAATGTCGTCTACGACCCGGCACAGATCGTGGTCAGCGGCGGCGCCAAGCAGTCGCTCAGCAATGCCGTGCTCTCGCTCGTGAACGAGGGTGACGAGGTGGTGATTCCCATGCCCGCATGGGTCAGCTATGTCGAGATGGTCAAGCTCGCCGGCGGCACCGCCGTTGCCGTCGAGGCCGGCATAGATCAGGATTTCAAGATCACCCCCGCACAGCTCGAAAGCGCCATCACCGGGCGCACCTCGCTGGTGATGCTCTGCTCGCCCTCGAACCCCTCGGGCGCCGTCTACAGCCGCGAGGAACTGCGCGGGCTGGTCGACGTGCTCGTGCGTCATCCGCGCGTCTCGGTCATCTCCGACGAGATCTACCGTCACATCAATTACGTCGGCGGATGCGCCTCGCTCACCGAGTTCCCCGAGATCGCCGACCGCCTGGTGCTGGTCAACGGCGTCTCGAAGGCATACGCCATGACCGGCTGGCGCATCGGTTTCGCCGCCGCTCCGCTTGAGATCGCCAAGGCGATGTCGAAACTCCAGGGGCAGACCACCTCGGGCTGTTCGTCGATAGCCCAGAAAGCCGCCGAAGAGGCCTACAACGGCCCGCAGGAGTCGGTCGAGACAATGCGCCGCGCCTTTGAGCGCCGCCGCGACCTGGTGGTCGACCTCGCCCGTCAGATTCCCGGCCTGAAGTTCAACGTGCCGCAGGGCGCTTTCTACCTCTTCCCCGAGGTGAAGGCCTTCCTGGGCAAGAGTTACCGCATCGAGGGCGACACCGTGGCCGAAGGCACCGTCAACACCGACTCTGACCTGGCCATGTACCTGCTCGAACACGCCCATGTGGCCACCGTGGCAGGCTCGGCGTTCGGTCTGCCCGGCTATATCCGCCTCAGCTACGCCGCCTCTGACGAGCAGCTCGCCGAGGCCATGGAGCGCATCCGCGTGGCCCTGGCACGCCTGTCCTGACCGCGTAAAACACAACAACAAGCATATAATCAAGCATATCACCGCCATCTTACAATGGACTTTATAGAAGAACTTACCTGGCGCGGCATGATACACCAGCTCATGCCGGGCACCGAAGATAAACTCCGCGAGGGGATGACCGCCGCCTACCTCGGCATCGACCCCACCGCCGACTCACTCCATATCGGCCACCTCGTGGGCGTGATGATCCTCAAGCACTTCCAGCGCTGCGGCCACAAGCCCATCGCACTCATTGGCGGCGCCACCGGCATGATCGGCGACCCCTCGATGAAGAGCCAGGAGCGCAAGCTCCTCGACGTGGAGACCCTGCGCCACAACCAGGAGGCCATACGTCACCAGCTCGAGAAGTTCCTCGACTTCGCCTCGGCCGCTCCCAACGCCGCCGAACTGGTCAACAACTACGACTGGATGAAAGACTACACCTTCCTCGACTTCATCCGCGACATCGGCAAGTGCATCACCGTAAACTACATGATGGCCAAGGAGTCGGTGAAGAAACGCCTCTCGGGCGAGGCAGGGCAGGGGATGTCGTTCACCGAATTCTCGTACCAGCTGCTGCAGGGCTACGATTACTTGTGGCTCTACCGCAACCGCAACTGCCGCCTTCAGCTCGGCGGTTCTGACCAGTGGGGCAACATCACCACCGGCACCGAGCTTATACGCCGCCTCGAAGGAGCCGACGACGCCTTCGCGCTCACCTGTCCGCTCATCACAAAGGCCGACGGCAAGAAGTTCGGCAAGACCGAGAACGGCAACGTATGGCTTGATCCCGCGCGCACATCCCCCTACCAGTTCTATCAGTTCTGGCTCAATGTCTCTGACGACGACGCCGAGAAATACATAAAGATCTTCACCGTGCTGTCGCGCGAGGAGATCGAGGCCCTCGTCGAGCAGCAGAAACAGGACCCCGGCCTGCGCCCCCTGCAGAAACGCCTGGCCCAGGAGATCACCACAATGGTGCATTCGGCCGAAGATTACCAGGCCGCCGTAGAGGCATCACAGATTCTTTTCAGCAACAAGGCCGCCGAGACCCTGCGCAAGATCGACGAGCGCACCCTGCTCGATGTCTTCGCCGGTGTGCCGCAGTTCGAGATCAGCCGCGCCGACCTTGAGGCCGGTCTCCCCCTGGCCGACCTGCTCACCGACCGCGCACCCGTGTTCCCCTCGAAAGGCGAACTGCGCAAGCTCGCCCAGGGCGGCGGTTTCTCCATCAACAAGGAGAAAGTCACCGACGCCTACGCCCCTTCGTCGGCCGACATGCTCCTCAACGGCAAGTATATACTTGTACAGAAAGGGAAAAAGAACTACTTCCTCTTGAAAATCAGCGACTGACATACTGTCGGCCGGATCTGACACTTGCGTAGCAACAGTCTTTACATATTGCTCATCTTCGCTGCCAGCCTCGTTGCGGGAAACCTTTTCTCACGCGACGGGGCCGCCGCGTCATACAGTGTGAACTTCGCTGACTCCATCAGCCGTTTCGCCGACACCGAGGGGCTTCCCCCCATCCTTGACCGCGACGAGGCCCGCGACCGTGCCCGTCGCGCCCGCCAGGCCGCCGAGGCCGCCCGCCGCGACCAGATTCACGACGGCCTCACCGACACCGACTCGCTCAACACCGTGGTCTCGGTGCGCCCCCCGGAAACCGCCCCCGCGGATACCACAGGCGCCTCAGCCACCACCCCCGGGGCCTCTGTTACCGCCCCCGGGGCCTCAGATGCCCTGACTGTGGCGCCTGACGAAGTCGGCGCTCCCCTCGATACCCTGCACGCCCCCTCCGATACCCCGGCTCTCACCCAAGGTGCCCCCGCCCCGGTCTCGGCCCTCCCGGCCGCCCCGTCGCCTATCCGCCGCGAGAAGGTTGACCTCGACAACCAGGTCACATTCTCATGCACCGACTCGATGGTGATGATAGGGCGCCGCATGACCTACATGTACGGCGACGGCAAGGTTGACTACGGCGACCTGAAACTGCAGGCCGCCGACATCGCCCTCGATCTCGAGAACTCAGAGGTAGAGGCCGCCGGCGTGCTCGACTCGGTGGGCGACCTGCAGGGGCGCCCCATCTTCCAGCAGGGGGGCTCTGAGTACGAGTCAGAGACGATGCGCTATAACTTCAAGTCGAAACGCGGCTACATCACCAACGTGGCCACGCAGCAGGGCGAAGGCTACCTTACCGGCGGCACCACCAAAAAGACCGAGGGTGACGACTATTACATCGAGAACGGTCGCTACTCGACCTGCGACGACCATGAGCATCCGCACTTCTACCTGCAGCTCACCCGCGCCAAGGTGCGCCCCAAGAAGAATATCGTAACCGGCCCGGCCTACATGGTGCTGGCCGGCCTCCCCCTGCCCATTGCCGTGCCGTTCGGCTACTTCCCCTTCAGCGACAAGTATGCCTCGGGTATCATCGTGCCCACCTTCGGCGATGACTACAACCGCGGTTTCTACCTCTCTGACGGCGGCTACTACTTCGCCATAAACGATTATGTTGACCTCGCCCTCACCGGCGAGATCTATACTAAGGGCTCATGGGGCCTCTCGGCGCAGTCAACCTATAACAAGCGCTACAAGTTCTCGGGCAATTTCAACATCAACTACCTCAAGTCGATCTACGGCGAGAAGGGTGATCCCGACTACTCCTCGTCGACCAACTTCCAGGTTGTCTGGAGCCACAGCCAGGACTCGAAGGCCAACCCCAACATGAGTCTTTCGGCCTCGGTGAACTTCACCACCTCGGGATACTCGCGCAACAACGTCAACTCATATTACTCGTCGGCCTTCACCGAGAACACCAAGTCGTCGACGGTCAACCTCACTTACCGTTTCCCGCAGTCGAAGTGGTCGCTGTCAACGTCGCTCAACATCACACAGCGCACGCAGGATTCCACGCTGGCCGTATCGTTCCCCAACCTCACGGTCACTATGTCGCAGACCTACCCGTTCAAGCGCAAGCATCCGGTGGGCGCCGAGCGCTGGTACGAGAAGATACGCCTCTCGTATTCGGGCCAGCTGCAGAACTCGCTCACCGCTAAACAGGACGAGTTTTTCAAGAAATCGCTCATCAAGGACTGGCGCAACGGCATGAAACACTATGTGCCCATTTCGGCCACGTTCTCGGTGTTCAAGTATATCAACCTCACCCCGTCGATCAACCTTACCGATCGCATGTACACCCAGAAGGTGCGCCGCCAGTGGGACCCCGCCGCCTCGGCCGAGGTGTGCGACACCACCTACAGTTTCTATAA
Source organism: uncultured Porphyromonadaceae bacterium (assembly GCA_900555165.1). GTDB lineage: Bacteria > Bacteroidota > Bacteroidia > Bacteroidales > Muribaculaceae > UBA7173. Next base: position 7,026 of record USKE01000043.1, read on the forward strand.
CGTCTGGGACTTCCAGGCCTCGGTGGCCCTTGATACCAAGCTGTACATGTTCTGGCAGCCGTTGCCGTTCCTGGGCGACAGGGTGAAGATGATACGCCACGTCATTACCCCCACGGTGTCGTTCACCGGCGCGCCCGATTTCGGCTCGTCGTGGTTCGGTTACTACGGCAGTTACTCGTACACCGACCCCAACGGCGTCATCCAGCAGAGGCAGTATTCAATGTTCCCCAACGCCCTGTTCGGCGTGCCCAACAGGGGAAAGACCGGGTCAGTCTCTCTCTCCCTGGCCAACAACGTGGAGATGAAGGTCAAGTCTGACAACGACTCGATAGGCGAGCGCAAGATCTCGCTCATCGAGAACTTCACCGTATCGCAGAGCTACAACTTCGCCGCCGACTCGCTGCGCTGGTCGAACATCAACACCTCGCTTCTGCTCAGGCTCACCAAGTCATTCAACCTCTCGCTGTCGGCCACATGGGATGTCTACACCTACGCCCTGAACTCGGCCGGTAACCCCGTGCGCGTCAACCGCACGCGCCTGCAGGCCGGCAAGGGGCTGGGACGCCTGTCGTCGACCGGTACCTCATTCTCATATACCTTCAACAACGACACCTTCCGCAAGAAGAAGAGCGCCGACGACAAGGATTCCGGAAAGAAAGGAAATAACAACGGCGGCAACGACAACTGGGACAGCCCCGATGACCTGCCGGGCGACAACCCGTCGGGCGGCGGGGGCGGAAACGACGACCTTGTGCTCGACTCTGACGGCTACATGGCCTGGAAAGTGCCATGGAGCCTTTCGGTGAACTATTCTGTAAACTATTCTTACGGGTCGTTCAACCCGCGCAAGATGGAATACAACGGCAAGATCACCCAGAACCTGTCGCTGTCGGGCAACATACGCCCCACCAAAAACTGGCAGATCTCGGCCTCGGCGTCATATAACTTCGACACCCACAAGATCGCCTATATGAACCTGAACATCTCGCGCGACCTGCACTGTTTCACCATGCGTGCCTCGGTGATTCCCGTAGGTCCGTACAAGAGCTACAACTTCCATATAGCCGTGAAATCGTCACTGCTCTCAGACCTCAAGTATGACAAGCGCTCGTCGCGCTCAAACGGCATCAGCTGGTATTGAAAAATTGATATGACTTTATTGTTGGGGCACGCTGGTGTTTTTGTCCGAAAAGTGTTAAAACATGCTCAAAAACATGGTTTAAATATGTGAATTAACGTATTTTAACTATTGGGGGGGTAAAAACGGGCGTTTTATTGTACTTTTGCATGACTTTAATACGGATGCACAAAAGATAACGCAATATCGTTATTTTCTGTCCGGATTAATCTACACCGCGGCGGCATCGCACCCGCCACAAAGGCGCGAAGGCGCCGAATACGGTTTTAAGTGCAAATGACCACTGCTCCGCGCACACGGGCTGACATCACATCTTTTAAGCCTGTATCTACAACATATATCCTCCATATCCAAAACATATGAACCTGTTATCTGCGCAGGATGTGGATTTTGACAATTCTCACACTTTATCATAACTAAATCATTATCTGAATGAGACACTCAATCATTGCAATTTCAGCCTGCCTGGTCATGCTGTTGGGCGCATCGTCCAGGGGCACGGCCGCACAGGTGAAAAAGGCCGTTCCGGTATGGGAGGCACTGCAAGACGGCAACGAGCAGTATTACCGCATACCTGCCGTAGCCAAATTCCCCGACGGACGTCTGGTGGCTCTCTGCGACAACGGTGACGTGAGCGGCAACATCAAGGTGAAACGCAGTTTCGACAATGGCAACACCTGGTCATCTGAAACCCGGCTTGCCCCCGGTTTCTCTGCCAACCACGGCGACGCCGCACTGGCGTATGACACCAAAAACAAGCGCATGGTGTGTCTGTTCAATGCCGGAAAAAGTTTCAGCGCGTCTTCAGGAGGCCAGATCTGGATGACCACCTCCACCGACGGCGTGAACTGGACCGAACCCGTGGAGAAAACCTCGCAGTTCAAAGGGCAGGCCGGATGGGAAAACGGTTTCGTGGCCTCGGGCAACATGCTCTGCACCAGAGACGGCTCCCTGATGGTCGTGGCAAACGGCCGCATGGCTTACCATGCTACCAAAACCCCGTTTTGGTCATCTAATCGTCGAGTTTTTGAATATGTATTCAAATCGGTTGACGGTGGCATGAACTGGACATTGGTGTCGCCGGCAGGGTATGACGCTAAGAAAAATTCGCCGGTAAGTGACTATGGCAATGAGGCTAAGCTTGTTGAACTCTCAAACGGTAACCTCCTTTGCAGTGTGCGCTCAAATACATATGACCTCACTAAAAAGTATCACCGTTTCTCGCGCTCGGCCGATGGCGGCAAGACCTGGACACAGATTTCTGAAGGCGCCATCGACGAATGCAAGGCCAGCAGCGGCTCTAACAGCGACATCATCTCGCTTGACTACAACGGTCAGAACTATCTTATCCTGGCTGTGGCATCGAATACAAGTGACGGCGACTATCGCCGCGACATCAACGTCTACTACTCAACCGACCAGGGGCAGCACTGGAACAGCCGCATGCTTTTCAAAGGGTATGCCGGGTATGCCTCGCTCGTGAAACTCGATGAAGAGACAGGCACCGTCGGCGCTCTTGTCGAGGTAGGGCAGTCGGGCTATTACTTCTCGCAGAACTTCTTCACTTTCAACATGGAGTGGCTGCTCGGTTCGGGCGACCTGTCGTTTGACGGCACACTCGACTGTGACGGCGACCGCTACATGAAAATTCCTTATTCCGCAGACTTCGGCGTTCCCGCCGACGGCGCTATCACAATCACCGCCAACCTCTACCTGCGCAGTTACGGACGCCCCCAGGGCATCGTGGCATCACGCGAATCGAACGGCAGCAAGCTCACGGGCTATGAGCTGCATGGCGGCTGGGGCCTCGACAAATGTTTCTCGAATAATGTGAACTTCGACGGCTGCAAGTCGGCCATGAATCACAACTATGACAATACCGCCAACAGTGTCGTGGCCGGCCGCTGGGCACACATCGCCTGGACATACGACGCCACTACCGGCGAGTCATGCCTGTATGTCGACGGCAAACTGATGGAGACTTCTGTTCAGGACGGTAACGGCAACTCGGCTAAAGGGCATGGCATCACTCTGCCCGGCTATGATATCCTTGTGGGCACACGTTACCAAAACAAGAAAGTGGAGACAGACTTTATACTCGACGGCAAGATCGACGACCTCCGTTTCTACCGCACGGCACTTGACGCCGCCGACATCGCACGCGACAAGGAATCAGGTTTCCCCCTTGAAGACAAGACCCTCATCGCCGCCTACGACTTCCAGGACATCAACGGCACCCGGGTCACCGACATTTCGGGCAACGGTCACACCGGCACGCTGGTGGGCACATTCCCCGAGGCTCCCAAGGATTTCAAGACCTGGAAAGTCTTCCCCGAAATCGGCACCCTCACCCTTGAGCGTTACGACGGCGGAAAGACCCTGGGTGTCGGCACCGACGGTTTCATGAACTCGATGAACGCCGACTACCGCGCATCATTCGCCATGAATGACAATGAGGCGAATTTCTATGATTTCATCGGCATTCAGGTAAATGGGCATGCCATTGATTCCGACGGTTTCTTCAAGGCCGGCGAGAACTCAGAGGTAACTGTGCTTGTACGCAAGAAATCCGAGCCCTACGCTTTCCAGCTTGTATGCGAGGATGGTTCAGTGTTCGATTTCTACGCTGACAAGGACTTCATACACCGACTGTATGTAACGGGTGAATTCACCGGCAATTTCTATATCATTGAAAAAGTAGCCAACAGCCGTGCCGCATCCGAACCCCTGCGCCTGTTCGGTCACCCTGACCAGGAGACTCTCGTGGGCCATGGTTTTGTGAATGTGCGCCCCGACCGGGAATATAAGGTGTATAACGTGCCCGCATCGTCGGCCGAGACACCGATGTACTTCACCACGCATCATTACAATGTCAATACGGGTGAGATTGAACCGGGTATCAACACCACCTTCCATAACCCCGTGTTCACCCTTACATACGGCCCCGACGCCAAGACCCTTTCGGTAAGTTTTGGCGAGAACGGCGGCATGACCGGCATCGGCAACGTCAACGGCGACG
>USKE01000044.1 GCA_900555165.1 uncultured Porphyromonadaceae bacterium
CGAATGCGGCGCTGGAGGCAGCAGCGCGTGCCGACACTCCCGCCGCCCGCGAGTTCCGTAAGGTGCAGATGGCCTACGCCCAACAGAAGGATCTCGCGCAGATCGAGGCCGACAAAGTCGTGGCCCAGGCTGAGGCAAAGGCATCGGCCGCAGCCATGCAGCGCGACATGGAGGATGCCCGCTACGAGGAACGCAAAGGGTTGTGGAGCAAAGCGCCTCCGACAAACGCCCCCCCGGCGGCCCCCCCACCGATGACGACGATTAATCCCCCGGCCGCCCCTCCCTCCAACATAAGCCACATACGTCACATAAGTTACATAAGTCACATCCCTTACCTAACCCACACCCCCTTTATGAAACTTTTCTACACCATGCTGGCCATTGTGGCCACGCTGATGCTCACCGCCTGCGGCGGTGGAGGGCCCACTGCGGCCGACCATTGGGGCCCACGCTAATGCTCCCCGCCTGCGGCGGCTACGGCGACGACTACCGCGCCGCCTGCAAGGATGGCGATTTCGATGCCGCGCACGATATCCTCGATCGCCTGCACAGCCGGTATGACGACGTGCGTTCAGAATATTACGGCTCCATGAAATGGAACAACGACGGCCGTGCGCGCATCGAGGCCGCCGCCACGCAGTACGGCACCGCCGCAAAGCATATCCTCACAACCGAGGCACGCTATCTCATTTCAAATAACGATCCTGACGCTGTGGGCGATCTGCTTGTGAACCTTTTCAACGAGCTCCAGCCCATTGGCGAGCGTCTGCCCGAAGGCACCGAATACCACCCCGGCGGAGTCACAGACCTGCAGCAGACCTGCGCCGACATAGACTGCTACAAAGAGTATGTGGCAGCCAACAACGCGCTTGCCGACGTGATTCTCGACCTTGCCATCCATAACAATGACGACGACCTTGGCATCGTGGCCATGACACATTATCTTGATGAGCCTGTGCTTGTCGACATGGAGTATGTGGACAGCAAGCTCGTTTACCGTCGTGCCCCCAAACTCGATATGGTCATCAATAGACTGAACCTTGAACCCGACGACACTTTCAATGTCGGTCCCGGTTTCTGAGACATTTTTTCAACAACAGCTATCTCAACCAACACAATATGAAAACAAGAACTTTATTATCCATTGTGTGCATGTTTCTGTGCATGCAGCTGTGGGCTCAGGAGTTCAAGGTCGGCGCCGCCAAATATCTTTGTGCGTCCCGACGGTAAAGTTGAACTCAAAGAGTACAAGAAAGCCCAGGGCGAGGTTGTGCTCCCCTCGACTGTGACCAACCCCAAATCCGGACAGCAGTACGCGCTGGCTTCGGTCGGCAAGGAGGCATTCAGGAAGAGCGGAGTGACGAAAGTCGTGCTCCCCGAATCGCTTGAGGCCAACGGTCTTGGCGAGGCGGCATTCAAGGATTGCAAGTCGCTTGAGTATGTAGAACTCCCCGCATCGCTGAAAGTAATCCCCAAAGAGGCGTTCCGGGGTTGCAAGAGTCTGGTCAACGTCAACGACGACCATGTGGAAATCATAGGCGAGTACGCTTACAGGGAATGTAATCTGAAACAATGGAGCATCTCTCCGACGGTCAATGAAATCGGCTACGGTGCTTTTATGCTTAATCCCGGGCTCAAGATCATAGAATTCCAGCCGTCAGATTCGCCTCTGCGTATGGGTGCCGATGTGTTTCTTTGGACACCTGTCGAGGCGTTGGTTGTTGGCCGAGAGGTGTATGTCAAGCAATACGATGACATAACCTTCAGTCCCTTCAAGAAAAAAGAGTCTGTTACCCACGTGATTATTGGCCCCAATGTCACACGGCTCAGCCCTGATTTCTTCGAGGGATGCCCCTCGCTGGCGGCCGTCCAGTTCTCCAACCTTGATGCTGGCGGTTCTTTCCTCAAGGCTCTCGATATAGTAGGCCCCAAGGTACGTATCGTCATGGATGAGGAAACTTACACCGTACCCGACTTCAAGAAGAAAGCCAAGTTCAGAATGACCGCTGAAAAGTACGTTAATGCGGTGAAAGATATTGACGGATGCAAGTGGCTGGCAGGGACATGGAACGATTTCACCTTCAGTGATATCCAGGAAAATATGAATGACTGTTATGACATGTTGTATAACATGGCTGATATTGTCATTGATGAGTGGGAAGTACCTTTCCCCGAATCGCATTGTTCCGAAGTTGTGGCCGGCATTGCAAATTCCCTGCTGGGTAACATGACTCTTGAGAAAGGGGGAAATCCTAATAGTCTCAATGGCTGGGCAAAAGCAGACATGCTGCACGCGGAGTTTTCTGATTCTACGCGCATGCATGCCTACGAGATAGTGCTGTCGCTGGCTGAAAAAATGCTGAAGTCTGATCCTGAGAAGAGTGTCTATGCCTGCGCTTTGCAGCTTGCCGGTCTTTGCGGCCAGGGGCGCTGGCAGGAGGCAGCGAAATATTACCCCAGCGCTCACCGCCTGATTACGGAAAACGGTAAATATGCGGTGCCTTACGAGCTCACTTATATGCGCGATGTCATAAACGAGCATGGCTACAAGGCCAAGGACCCCGTCTATGCCAAAGCCACGAGCGCCAGAGGCGCCAAATCCAAGTCCAAGGCATCCGGCAGCCAGAACGGCTACAAGAAGAGCGAGCTGATGGAATACTTCTTTGAAAAAGGTTACGAGCGGTACCAGAGGCACCGCGCCGAGCGCCGTTACAAAAAATGGCTTAAGAGAACAGGACAAATCCAGTAATCAACATACGCATAACCAAAAGTTGGCACCCCCGGCATCAGAGCGCTTAACACTCTATGCCGGGGGGCTTTCCACATTCCTATTCGTATATTCGCCTATTTGCTTATTCGTTTATTTGTTTATTCGCGGAGGCGTGAGTCGATGATGATGGTCACCGGGCCGTCGTTAACGAGCGACACCTTCATATCGGCGCCGAACACACCCTTTCTGACCTCGCGCCCGATGGTGGCGCCCAGCCGGGCGCAGAAACGGTCGTAGAGCGGCTGTGCCTCCGGCCCCCGGGCGGCGCGTATATACGACGGGCGGTTACCCTTGCGCGTACCGGCCGTGAGCGTGAACTGGCTGATGGCCAGCACGTCGCCGCCGATGTCAATGATACTGCGGTCCATCACGTCATCGTCGGCCGATTTCGGGAAAATCCGCAGGCCGGCCACCTTCCCCACAAGCCATTCCACATCGGCGTCGGTATCGCCGCACTCCACCCCCACAAGCACCATCATGCCCGTGCCGATGGCGCCGACCTCCGTCCCGCCGACCCTCACCGCCGCCTCACTCACTCTCTGTATAACCACTCTCATAGTTGCTATATGCTATGGATTATGTATTTTTTGTGCAAAGATAGGGGTATTTTCTGAGGGAATGGGTAACTTTGCAGAAATCAAATTTGCCATGAAGAAATTTTTTGTCTGTGCGGCGACCGCTCTGGTTGCCTTTGTCAGCGGCGCGTATGAGCTGCCGCGAACCTCGCCCGAGGCTCAGGGACTTGAATCAGGGGCCGTTATAGCCCTTATCGACTCGCTGATGTCGATGCCTCAGGCCGAACTGCACAATATCACAGTGATGCGCCACGGCAATATCGTGGCCCAGGCGTCGCCGGCGCCGTTCACCCCCGACATGCAGCATGAGTTGTTTTCTGTGTCGAAGACTTTCACTGGGGCGGCTGTGGGGCTGGCGATAGACGCCAACCGCCTAAGGCTCGATGACCGTCTGGGCGCCGTCATGCCTGAAATCCTGCCTGATTCGGTGAGTCCATGGCTGGCCGATGTCACGGTGCGCGACCTGCTCACGATGTCGTCGGGCATGACGGTTGACTGGATGATGCGCGGCCAGGAGGATCACTGGGCCAAGGTGATGGCCTCGAAACCGATGGTGGCCGAGCCGGGTACGAAATTCGCCTACGACTCGATGTCGACCTATCTGCTCTCGGTGCTTGTGCAGAAGGTGATGGGGCGTACCGTGCTCGATCTGCTTGCCGAAAAGGTGTTCACGCCGCTTGAAATCACCGATTACGCCTGGGATGTAAGTCCCGACGGTGTCACCACCGGCGGCTGGGGTCTGTGGATGAAACCTGACGGGCTGGCACGTTTCGGCCAGATGCTCCTTGACGGGGGCCGATGGCAGGGGCGGCAGATATTGCCCGAAAACTGGGTCAGGGAGATGATGACCGAGAAGGTAGACCTCCCGGGTGACTCCGACGGCTATAACTACCAGATGTGGAAGTGCGGCCATAAAAGCGCCTCGCGCGCCGATGGTGCTTGGGGGCAGTTCATCGTGGTGATGCCCGAAGAGGATATGGTGGTTGTGATCACGCAGTGCGAGCGTGATGTCACCGCACGTCAGCTGAATCTGGTGTGGGGACTGCTCTCACCGGCCACGCATGACGCTCCGTTGGCCGAGGGGAAGGATTTCAAGGTGCTCAGCCGCCGCATCGCCACGCTGGCGCACCCGTTCCCCACGGGAAAAAGCTCGTCGCGCACGCAGAAGGCTCTCTACGGGCGTACTCTTGACCTCCCTGCCAATTCAATGGAATGGAAAACGCTTGAGGTGGTGCCCGACACCGACGGTATAAAGCTGATAACTGAGAACATGAAAGGTGAGCGCGACACGCTCGTGTGCGGCTACCGCAGGTGGATGACCTCTGAACTCAACTCATTCCCGCCCGACGAGCGCCGTGACACGCATAACCGCATGTCGGGGCACACCAACATATTCTATACCGCAGGCGCATACGCCTGGGCCGACGGTACCCTTGACGTGAAACTGCATTTCACACATTGGTATTCGTCACTGTCGCTGAAAATCAAGCCTGCCGGTGACCGGTTTGAGGTTACCATGAAACTCAATTACGAGGGCGCCCCGGCCACCATTACCGCTACCGCAGAATAACGCGCCCACCCAAAATAAGTCACCCATAATTCCCATGACTCCCATAATTCCCGGCAGCAGGCTTGGGAGTTATGGGAGTCATGGGATTTATGGGAATTATGGGTGTTAGGGGTGAGGCTTGCTGTCAGTCGAGCTTGAGAACCGCCAGGAAGGCTTTCTGGGGCACCTGCACCGAGCCGATCTGTTTCATGCGCTTTTTACCGGCTTTCTGTTTCTCGAGTAGTTTGCGCTTTCGCGAGACGTCGCCGCCGTAGCATTTGGCCGTAACATCCTTGCGCACGGCCTTGATGGTCTCGCGGGCGATGATCTTGGCGCCGATGGCGGCCTGGATTGCGATGTCGAACTGGTGGCGCGGAATCAGCTCCTTGAGTTTCTCGCACATGCGGCGGCCGAACTGCACGGCGTTGTCGGCGTGCGTGAGGGTCGAGAGGGCGTCGACGCTCTCGCCGTTGAGCAGAACATCGAGTTTCACGAGGCGCGAGTTGCGGAAATCGTGCAGGTGATAGTCGAACGACGCGTATCCCTTGGATATCGACTTCAGCTTGTCGTAGAAGTCAATCACGATTTCGCCCAGGGGAATGTCGAACGTAAGTTCCACGCGGTTGCCCGATATGAACTCCTGTTTGATAAGCTCGCCGCGCTTGCCGAGGCAAAGCGTCATTATGGGGCCGATGAAATCGGTGGTGGTGATTATAGAGGCGCGGATATAGGGCTCCTCGATATGGTCGATCAGGGTGATGTCCGGGAGTCCGGAGGGGTTGTGTACCTCGGTCATGTTCCCCTTTTTGTCAAAGACGTGGTACGAGACGTTCGGCACGGTCGTGATGACATCCATGTTGAACTCGCGCGACAGACGCTCCTGTATGATCTCCATGTGCAGCAGTCCGAGGAATCCGCAGCGGAAACCGAAACCGAGTGCCATAGACGACTCCGGCTGGAACGTGAGCGACGCGTCGTTGAGCTGAAGTTTCTCAAGCGACGAGCGCAGGTTCTCGAAGTCTTCGGCCTCGATGGGGTAGACACCGGCGAATACCATCGGTTTCACCTCCTCGAACCCGGCGATGGCGGCGCCCGGATTGGCCACATGGGTGATGGTGTCGCCCACCTTCACCTCTTTCGAGGTCTTGATGCCCGAGATGATGTAGCCCACGTTGCCGGCCGAGAGGGTCTGGCGCGGCGAGAGGTCCATTTTCAGCACGCCGATCTCGTCGGCATGGTACTCTTTGCCGGTGGCCACGAACTTCACGAAGTCATCTTTAGAGATGGTGCCGTTCTCGATCTTGAAGTATGCGATGATGCCGCGGAACGGGTTGAACACCGAGTCGAAAATCAGGGCCTGCAGGGGTGCGTCGGGGTCGCCTTTGGGTGCCGGCACGCGGTCGACTATGGCGCGGAGAATCTCATCGACACCCTCGCCGGTCTTGCCAGAGGCGCGTATTATCTCCTCACGCTTGCAGCCGAGCAGGTCAACAATCTGGTCTTCCACCTCGTCGGGCTTGGCGCTTTCGAGGTCTACCTTGTTGATCACCGGAATGATCTCAAGGTCAGAGTCGATGGCCATGTAGAGGTTCGATATGGTCTGTGCCTGGATGCCCTGTGTGGCGTCGACGATGAGCAGCGCCCCCTCGCAGGCTGCGATTGAGCGTGATACCTCGTATGAGAAGTCCACATGCCCCGGGGTGTCGATCAGGTTCAGCACGTAATCCCGGTCGTCGAGCCTGTAGTTCATCTGGATGGCGTGGCTCTTGATGGTGATGCCGCGTTCGCGCTCAAGGTCCATGTCGTCGAGCACCTGTGCCTGCAGGTCTTTGCCGGCAACGGTCTTGGTGTATTCGAGCAGTCGGTCGGCCAGGGTGCTTTTGCCGTGGTCGATGTGGGCGATGATGCAAAAATTCCTGATGTTCTTCATCGGGCAGAGTGGAAGTTTAAAGAGGGTAGGGTTTACGATACGTTACATGGAGCGGAGAGCGAGTGAGGTGGCAGCGCTTATTCCACTGTCACCGACTTGGCGAGGTTTCGGGGCATGTCGACATTGCACCCTTTCTTGATGGCCACGTGGTAGGCCAGCAGCTGCAGGGGTATCGACACCACGATGGGCGACAGCGCCTCGGGTACCTCGGGAATCTCAAGGATATGGTCGGCGATCTCGGCGATGGTGGTGTCGCCTTTTGTCACGACCGCGATGACCGAGCCGCCGCGGGCCTTGACCTGCTGGATGTTCGAGATGATTTTCTCGTGCAGTTCGTCGCTGGGGGCGATGACTACGGTGGGCAGTTCATGGTCAATCAGGGCGATGGGGCCGTGTTTCATCTCGGCGGCAGGGTATCCCTCGGCGTGGATATAGCTGATTTCCTTGAGCTTGAGGGCACCTTCGAGGGCCGAGGGGTAATTGTAGCCGCGGCCGAGGTAGAGGAAGTTGTGCACGTATGTGTATATGCGCGACAGTTTTTCGATCTCGCCGTCGAGCTTGAGGGCTTTTTTGATGAGCGACGGCAGGTTGCGCAGTGCATCGGCCATTTCGCTGGCACGTTTCTCGTCGAGGGTGCCGCGCAGCTGGCCGATGGCCATTGCGAGCATGGTGAGCACCGTCACCTGGCCCGTGAAGGCTTTGGTGGATGCCACGCCGATTTCAGGGCCGACATGGATGTATGTGCCCGAGTCAGTGGCGCGGGCTATCGACGAGCCGATGACGTTGCAGACGCCGTAGACGAACGCGCCGCGCTGTTTTGCCAGCTGGATGGCGGCCAGGGTGTCGGCGGTCTCGCCCGACTGCGATATGGCTATCACGATGTCGTCGGGGGTGATCACGGGGTTCGAGTAACGGAACTCAGAGGCGTACTCGACCTCGACGGGGATGCGGGCGATATCCTGGATCAGACGCTTGCCGATGAGGGCGGCGTGCCACGATGTGCCGCAGGCCACGAAGATTATGCGTTTGGCGTTGAGGAACTGCGCGGCATGCTCAATGACGCCTGAAAGGGTGACTTTCGAGCCGGTGTTGCCGATGCGGCCGCGGATGCAGTCGTGTATGGTGCGCGGCTGCTCGTTGATCTCCTTGAGCATGAAGTGCGGATAGCCGCCCTTCTCAAGCTGCGATACCGAGAGGCGCAGGGTCTGTATGTCGATGGTGGTGGGCACGTTGTCGACGGTGATGATCTTCAGCTCTTCGCCGCGGGTGATGATTGCGATCTCGTCGTCGTTGAGATACACCACCTGGTTGGTGTATTCGATGATGGGGGTGGCGTCTGACGCCAGGAAGAATTCATCCTTGCCGATGCCGATTACCAGCGGCGAGCTCTTGCGGGCGCCGATGATGGTCTCGGGGTGCTCGGTGTCGAGCACGGCGATGGCGTATGCGCCCACGACCTCTTTCAGGGCCTCGCGCACGGCCTCGACGAGGGTGCATTTGTTCGAGGTCTTGATATAGTCGATGAGCTGTACGAGCACTTCGGTATCGGTCTCGCTGCGGAACTCGCACCCCTGCATCTCAAGCGCCTCCTTGAGCACGCTGTAGTTCTCGATGGTGCCGTTGTGCACCAGGGCGATCTTGCCCGAACGGCTGAAATGCGGGTGGGCGTTTATGTCGTTGGGCTCGCCGTGGGTGGCCCAGCGTGTATGGGCTATGCCAACGTTGCCCGAGACGTTCTTTTCCTGGCAGAAAGCCTCGAGGTCGGCCACCTTGCCGCGTGTCTTGTAAAGATTAAGATGCGAGTCGGCGTCGATCATTGCGACACCGGCACTGTCGTAGCCGCGATATTCGAGGCGATGGAGACCTTTGATTAGAATTTCATAGGCAGGTTTGTTGCCTATGTAACCTACGATTCCGCACATATTGAGTGGTTGGGTTTAAGATATGGTTCTGGTTCGGTTGGGGTGGGAACGGCAACATCGCTGTTGGCCGTGCTCCATTCTGGCGAGAGATAGGGCGCCGGGAGAGATTCGGCGGATGTCAGGGCGTATACTACGTCAAGATTGCAAAGTTACAACAAATTTGTGATATATGACGTAACTTGCTGTAATTTAGTGCGTCTATGTAACGTGATTGTACTTAATTCGTACTGATTGAGATAGTTGCCGCAAACGGGGGAAATTGAGTTTTTGATTTTTAACATCTGTTTTTGATTTTTAATTGCCTCTTTTTGCCCCCACAAGGTCTGATTTTGGGCTACGGCCAATCTTCGACCTTGAAACCGCATCCACTTTTTCAGTGCGAAAAAGACACGTTTTGACGCAGCAAAGATAGCGATTTTTATCGGCATGGGCAAACGTAGCGGGACATCGGCTTGCATCAGACCGTGCCGGGGATGTGTCCGGGAGGCCACGTTCCTACCCGGACATACTGCAAGCCCATATCCCGCCTGACAAGTCCACGCGGATAGAGACCGTATGCCATCCTCCCGACAAAACGACCGGGCGGACATCATCCGGACACTATCCCTTTTGCGGGACTATTTATAGCGTTGCCGAAACCTGTTTACACTGACCGTCCCTTTTATCTTTCGTTGCCAAACGGGATGCCGGATATACAAAACCGGCGAGGGTGAAAGTAAGAGACGCCATTTCACCAGCCCCGGTATTTGCACATCCCGCATCCCGCTGATTTCAATCCACGCGGATAAAAACCGCGCACTTCCACGGATCGGCGATGCCGTACCGCTCCCTTTGCGCGGACATTATCCTCAGCGGGATTACATTTCCGTCTTTTATTTTTTCTTTCCGCTGCCGCCACCAGCGTGGCAGCAGGGACGATTATGTTTTCTTGGGCTCTCTTACCGGGGGAGCCATTTTGAGTCAGGGCGTACCATTGACAAGCGGGTCTGTATGGGTTGCTTGACTTGACTGAACGTGCGGCGAAGGGATATTCTATCGGCTTCGGCATAAAAATCTCCAGACCTCCTTGCGTCGGCTCGTATTTTTATGTCGAGGCCCGAACATCCCTTTTCTTCCGCCACACGCCTTGCAGGTGTCAAGCAACTCATACAACCACACTGTCTTTGGACGCATGGTTCAAAAAAAAGCTCCCACCGATATGAAAGCCACAAGAAAACATAAAGATTTTAAGTCAAGGCAAGCTCGCCAATCCTCCTATCTATACCGCATAATCACAAAGGCGGTCAAGGTGGTGGCAATCATCATCGGAGCAGTCATCGGGATAGCGTTGTGGGCAGTGGTCAAACCCATACTAAGGGGCATAGGCTGGCTCATATCAATCCTCACCGCAGCAGGGGCAATCTATTGGTTAATGACACTCTAAAATTCAAGAATATGGCAACGAAAAGAAATTCCAAGACCTTGGAACAGCAGGCAAGATACTACGGGGTTGACGATATGTCCGAGTATATGGTCGAGACCTACCTCAACGGCAACATATCCACATACCGCCAGCTATTCCAAGAACTACGGGGCGAGAGTCGCACAGAGTTTGTTAGACGGCTCTTTGAAATGGAACTCAACCCCACCGATATAGAAAAAATGATACTGACAATCCTCTAAAACCCACGACTATGGCAACGAAAGAAAACAAAGGCACACAAGCCTTCAACGACACTATCAAGGCTTATCTTGAAGAACGAGCCGAGAATGACGCGCTATTTGCCGTCAAGTTCGCAAACCCCTCAAAATCCGTGGATGACTGCGTGACATATATCCTCAACCAAGTGCAGAAAAGCGGTTGCAACGGCTTTACTGATGCGGAGGTGTACGGAATGGCAATCCACTACTACGAGGAAAAGGAAATTGAGGTCGGCAACCCAATCAACTGCAAAGTGGTGGTGAACCATACGGTAGAACTCACCGAGGAGGAAAAGGAAGAGGCACGGCAGGAGGCAATAGCCAAACTCCGAGACGAGCAGGTCGCGAAGATGCGCAGACCCACAGCGAAGAAAGCCACCGAAAACAAACCCCAAGTTGAACAACCCAGTCTATTTGACTTTTAACCCCCATACCGCTATGAAACCCAAGACCGCAATACAAAAGAAAGTGGCTAAACTCTCAGCCACCCTGCGACCCATCACCGCCACACAGGAACAATGGGCATATACACACTGCGTTGAGCATTTCGCATACCGCACCAAGAGCGGAATACTGACCTGCGGTGACTGCGGACACCAATGGGAAAGCGGGAACGGCAGTCTATGCGATACCCTTGCGGATTGCAGATGCCCTCACTGCGGTGCTGAACTCAAAGTGAATTGCATCTAACATTTGAAAAGGGACCCAGGTACAGCAATTGAAAAGGGACCCGCCC
>USKE01000045.1 GCA_900555165.1 uncultured Porphyromonadaceae bacterium
CGCGCTACCGGTAGTAATCACTGACTTAGTTACGTTTACCGGACACCAATATATGTTGATGGCCGAGTGCGTCCAGTTCACCAGGTCGCACGACTTCAGCAGCACCATGCCGCGGTTCGAGTCCCAGCCGAGCGCGCTGACCATATCAGTCACCACCATGTAGAAACAGTTGTCGGGCCCGCGCAGTATATGCGGGTCGCGCACGCCCCCCCGTCTCGGCGATAGCGGCCGAACTGATAACCGGACGGTCGTTGTTAAGCGCCTTGAAGTCGTAGCCGTCGTCACTGAGGGCGAACCGTATGGCCTCTTCGCCACGAGTGTTGTCGTTTCCGGTGAAATACGCGAATAGATACCCCGCGTAATCGCTTTCCGAAGGCACACGGTTCTTCGCCGCCGCAATCAGGGGCAGCACAAGCAGCAGAGCAAGGATTTTTCTGCTCATGATAAGGATTCAGGTTTCAGGAGTTAAGGTTAGAACAATCATGTATGTCTTCTTCTCCACAAAGTTAACAATCATTATCCGAATACGCAAAACTACATTCTGCCACAACTGCATGGCTATTTTAAGTGTTGTCATTGTCAGAAAAAATTCATAACTTTGTGGCCGGTATGGCCGTCGGCGTGGCGGCTGACGAACAACGCCCTGGTAGTTCAACGGATAGAATAGGTGTTTCCTAAACATTAGATAGCAGTTCGATTCTGCTCCGGGGTACCAAAACGGTGTGTCAGGGTTGGCACACCGAATTTTTTAAAGGCTGTAGCTGAGATGAAGACCGAAAAATGGCTGAGGCTGTCGCTGGTGCCGCTTGTGGCGGCGCTCGTGGCGGCATGTGCCTCAATCGGGCGCCCCGAGGGGGGCCCGCGTGACGAGACGGCACCGGTTTTCGTGAGGTCGACCCCGGCACCCGGCGCCGTGAAGGTTACCAACAGCCGCATCGACATCATCTTCGACGAGAACATCAAGCTCGACGACCCGTCGAACAAGATTGTGGTCTCGCCGGCCCAGAAGAAGGCCCCGGCAATCTCGTCGGGGGGCAAGCGCGTATCGGTGGAACTGCGCGACACCCTGTTGCCGGAAACCACCTATACCATCGACTTCTCAGACGCCATACGCGACCTCAACGAAGGAAATATCCTTGACGGTTTCGCCACAGATTTTGCCACCGGCGCCGACATCGATACCCTGCGCATATCGGGCATGGTGTTCGAGGCGCGCACACTCGAACCGGCCCAGGGGATGGTAGTGGGGGTATACTCGCATCTTGACGACACCACCCTGACCTCGGTGCCACTTGAACGCGTGGCAAAGACCAACCAGCTGGGGCAGTTCACCATCCGCGGGCTCAAGCCGGGCGACTACCATGTGTTCGCCATCGACGACCGCAACCACGACTGGCACTGGGACCGCTCGGAGAACATAGCGTTCTATCCGGTGACGGTCTCACCCTCGGCAAAGGCCGTAGAGGTCACCGACACGCTCACCGACAGCGCCGGCGCCGACTCGATCGTGGCACGCGCGGCCACTGCATTCCTTCCCGACGACATCCTGCTGACCTGGTTCAACGAAAACTACCGGGCACAGTACCTCAAGAAATACGAGCGTCCGGTGCGCCGCGCCCTTACCTTCGTGCTCGGCGCGCGCCCCGACACACTGCCTGTATGGACCATCGCCAACGGCCCGTATGCCGGGCGCACCCTCGACGACCCCGAGATAGCCGCGACCGAACGCCGCGCCGAGGGGGACTCGACCGTCTACTGGCTGAGACCCGCCGAACTCGTGGCGCAGGACTCGCTGCTCATCGCCGCCCGCTACCAGAAAACCGATTCGGCCGACCGTCTGGTATGGCAGAGCGACACGCTGAAACTCTTCTTCAAGGAATATAAGTCGAAGAAACAGAAAAAAGCCGAGGAGGAGGCCGCCAATGACACCGTGCCCCCGGAGCCGGTATTCATGAACCTGACATGCGAGACCAAGGGAACACAGGATCTGAACCTGCCGCTTAAATTCTCGTCGACCGAACCGCTCGACACGCTCATGGCGTCGGCCATGCGACTGGAGATGCAGGTAGACACGCTGTGGCAGCCGGTACCGCTCGGGGCCGCACAACGCGACACGCTCACCCCGCGCGTATGGACAATCCCCGTGAAATGGGAGGAGGACACACGCTACCGCCTCATGGCCGACTCGCTGGCTGTAAGCAACATCTACGGCGAACCGATCAGGGGGTTCAAGCAGGATTTCACCACGAAGAAGATGTCTGACTACGGTTCGGTGGCGCTGACACTCAGCGACATACCGCGCGACACCGCAGGCACGGCGCTGCCGGTGGTGGTGGAACTGCTCGACAACCGCGACACGCCTGTAAAGACCGTCGCGGCCAAAGGGGGCACCGCCATGTTCGACTATCTCGCGCCGGGCAAGTATTATGCCCGCGCATTCCTGGACGTGAACGGCAACGGTGTATGGGACACCGGCAACGTGACCGACTCACTTCAGGCCGAGGATGTGTTCTACTACCCGAAACGCCTGAATGTGCGCGCCAACTGGGACGTGAACCAGTCGTGGGCACTGTTCGAGACGCCGGTAGACCTGCAGAAACCCCTTGAAATCAAGAAGAACAAACCCAAGACCAAGGAACCCCAGCAACGTCAGACCGACGAGGATGACGAGGAATATGACGAAAACGACCCGTTCGGCAACGGCAATTCATGGGGCAACGGCTCGCAATACAACAACGCCCACCGCGGCAACAACCGCGTGACCGGCACCGGCGGCATGCAGACAGTAAAGACACGGCGATGATAGACAGGCAGAAAATCACGGCATCGCGTATGTGGCAACTGGTCATTGAGATCAGTTCCTCGTCGCTGCACGCGATTGCGTTCCGTCACGACGAGGAACAGACCTTGCAGACACTGCGTGTCGACCTGCCTGCCACGGCGCCCACCGCGCTCGGAGCGCTTGAGGAGGCCGTCTACAACAATCCCGCGCTTACCGACGATTTCGGCCGGGTGACGGTGCTGTGGCGTTCGGAACGGTTTGCGGTGATGCCAGGTTTCGTCACCGACGATGCCATCGCCACTGCCGTGTTGCGCGCCCAGTTCCCCGAGGAGAAATCGCAGGGCGCCACAGAGGTGCTTTTCGATAACCTGGAGGGAGCCGACATGCGCATCGCCTACGAAGTGCCCGCGAGACTGCTGGCGTTCATACGGCGCACGTTCAACAATCCGGCCATCCACCATTCCCTCACCCCGCAGACATTGTGGTTCGCCGCAAAAAACGCCGGGAGACCCTCGGGAAAGACACTCGCCAACCTGGCCGACGACCATCTTGACATGGTGATGCTCGGACAGCGCGCGCCGCTACTCGTGAACAGTTTCGCGCTGACCGACCCTGCCGACGCGGTGTATTACCTGCTGGCGGCGCGGCGTGCCTTCGAGCTGGCCGACAGCGACGAAATCATACTGGCCGGCTCACAGCACATGCGCGCCGCGGTCTCGCCCGTGCTCAGGCGTTACGTGGGGTATGTGATGCCCGCCATTTTCCCCGCCGAGATGTTCAGACTCGGACGCGACATCACCGCATGCCCGTTCGAGATGGCGATTGCCCCGGCTGTGTTCAACCGCTGACACCCCATATCAAAGACAATGAGAATCATCAGAGGCAAATATGGCCGACGCCGGTGCGACGTGCCCACAAACATCACGGCACGCCCCACCACCGACTTCGCCCGCGAGAATATATTCAATGTGATAGAGAACCTTGTCGATTTCGACGACGAGCCCACAGCCCTTGACCTGTTCGCCGGAACAGGGGCGGTGTCGTTCGAGCTGCTGTCGCGCGGATGCCGGTCTGTGACCTCGGTCGAGAAGGCCAACGTGCAGGGCCGGTTCATAGCCAAAGTGGCGAAAGAACTCGGCGCCGACAACCACACGCTGGTGCGCGGGGATGCCCTGCGGTTCATCGACAGCGCGCAGCAGGGGTATGACATAGTCTTCGCCGACCCGCCATACGACATGCCCGGTTTCGCCGAGATTCCCGGGAAAGTGCTGGCCTCGAACCTGCTGAAACCGGGGTCGGTGTTCATCATCGAGCACTCTAAAGCGCACGACTTTTCGGGGCTGCCGCACTTCAGCGAGCACCGCACCTACGGCTCGGTGAACTTTTCTATCTTCATCATTCCCGAAGAGGAGTAAACAGGCACCCCCATACCTCCCATAAAATCCCATGACTCCCATGGCGCCCATTCTGAGAACGGGTGTTATGGGAGTCATGGGATTTTTGGGAGGCTTGGGAAGTACGGGTGCGAGGAAAACTCGGGGTTATTGGGGTGTTGAGGCTGTATCGGCGGCAATCTGGGTGGCCGAGGAGACGTCGACATCGGTCACGAGAAGCGAGTCGCCATTGTCAATTACGCCCATTTCGGGATTGTCGACTACCTGGGGTTCGGGCTGTTTCTGCGATGAGGAGCAGGCCGACAGCATTGCCATGGCTACGGCGGCCACGGCGAGCATCTGTTTTGCTTTCATAATCTTTAGTTTTGAGGAGGTGAAAGGGGCTGGAATTTTAAAAGTTCATAAATAAAAACGCCCGGCGCAAACATTTTGTTTGCGCCGGGTGTGATGGGGGCGACGGGCGGAATGGGGCCACTCGGGCCCGCTCTCGGACGGGCGGACACCCCGGGCTGAAGCCCGGGAGCGGGAACAGACAGCTTTACCGGAACCGCCAGCTGCACAGCATTCTGGAGGAGTGCCCCTTATTGAGTGCTCCCGGGGGCGGGTCACATGTCTTCCTCGAGGGTGAAGTCGTCGTCGGGGAGGTCGGTATCGAAGTCGAGTTCGCCGAGGTCTATTTCTTCGTCATCGGCGGGGGTGTCGTCAGAGGGGTCTTCCGGGGTGTCGTCGGCGTCTTTTTTGGCGGGTTTCTTTGAGCCTTTCTTCTTGGGGGCGGCGGCATCCTCCTTGAGGGCCTGCATGATCTTGGCCTCAAGCTCTTCGGCGAGTTCGGGATTGTCCTGGATGACAATCTTGGCGGCGTCGCGGCCCTGGGCCAGTTTCGAGCCGTCGTAACTGAACCATGAACCCGATTTCTTGATGATGTCGAACTCTACGCCGAGGTCTACGATCTCGCCCGATTTAGAGATACCCTCGCCGAACATTATGTCGAACTCGGCACGCTTGAAGGGGGGCGCCACCTTGTTCTTCACGACCTTCACCTTGGTGAGACGGCCGAAGACCTTCTCGCCATCCTTGATCTGCGTGGAGGGACGCACGTCGAGGCGCACCGACGAGTAGAACTTCAGGGCGTTACCGCCTGTGGTGGTCTCGCTGGGGCCGAACGACATGCCGCCGATCTTCTCGCGCAGCTGGTTGATGAAGATGCACACGGTATTTGTGCGGGCTATGGTGCCGGTGAGCTTGCGCAGTGCCTGCGACATCAGACGTGCCTGGAGGCCTACGTTGCGGTCGCCCATGTCGCCCTCGATCTCCCCCTTGGGGGTAAGTGCGGCCACTGAGTCGATGACGATGATGTCGACCGCGGCCGAACGTATGAGCTGTTCGGCGATTTCAAGGGCCTGTTCGCCGTTATCGGGCTGCGAGATGAGCAGGTTGGCCACATCCACGCCGAGAGCCTCGGCATAGAAACGGTCAAAAGCATGCTCGGCATCAATCATGGCGGCTATGCCCCCTTTGCGCTGTGCCTCGGCAATGGCATGGAGGGCGAGCGTGGTCTTACCCGACGACTCGGGGCCGTAGATCTCGATAATGCGGCCGCGCGGATAGCCGCCGACACCGAGGGCGAAGTTGAGGCCGATGGAGCCGGTGGGGATAACCTCTACAGGCTCTACCTTCTCGTCGCCGAGTTTCATGATGGCGCCACGGCCATAATCTTTTTCTATTTTGTTGAGGGCCTGGGTCAGCGCCGCCAAGCGGGCTTCCTTAGGATCTGTCGGTTTCTTGACGGGGGCTGTTTTCTTTGCCATCTTAGTGTCTGTTATGCTGGTTATTGTAAACTGCGGCAGGGCGTGCGCCGGGCCGCATGCGGGAGTGTCTGATTCCCGTCTACAAAGATACGAAAAATAGCGGGCAATAAAATCGCCCACTATTGCTAATTGTCGTTAAATCGCATGTCGGACGGTGCCTGCCGCGGTTATTTCTCGCGCATGAACACCTGCACGGGGGTGCCGGTGAAATCCCAGTGCTCGCGTATCTTGTTCTCGAGGAAACGGCGGTAAGGTTCCTTGACCCACTGCGGGAGATTACAGAAGAAGATGAACGTGGGCACGGCTGCTCCCTTGAGTTGCGACACGTATTTGATCTTGATATACTTGCCTTTGTTGGCCGGGGGCGGATAAGCGCCGATGACCTCGAGCATCACCTTGTTGAGCTGCGAGGTGGGCACCTCTCGGCGGCGGTTCTTGAACACCTCTACGGCGGTCTCGACCACCTTGTAGATGCGCTGTTTCGTGAGGGCCGAGCAGAAGATGACGGGGAAGTCGGTGAAGGGCGCGAAACGGTTGCGTATGGCCGCCTCGAAATGTTTCTGCGCGTCGAGCGACTTGTCTTCGGCGATATCCCACTTGTTGACGCATACAACCAGCCCCTTCTTGTTCTTCTGGATGAGCGAGAAGATGTTAGCGTCCTGCGACTCGATGCCGCGTGTGGCGTCGATCATGAGGATGCAGACATCTGACGCCTCGATGGCACGGATGGAGCGTATTACCGAGTAATACTCGATATCTTCGGTGACTTTCTGCTTCTTGCGTATGCCTGCGGTGTCGACCAGATAGAAATCGAAACCGAATTTGTCGTAGCGGGTGTAGATGGAGTCGCGTGTGGTGCCGGCGATGTCGGTGACGATGTGGCGGTCTTCGCCTATAAAGGCGTTTATGAGCGACGACTTGCCGGCGTTCGGGCGCCCTACTATGGCGAAACGGGGTATGTCGTCAAGGGTCTCCTCCTCATCTTTCGGCTCGGGGAGTTTCTTGATGATCTCGTCAAGAAGGTCGCCTGTGCCGTAACCGCTCACAGCTGAAACAGGCATGGGGTCGCCCAGGCCGAGCGAATAGAATTCGGGCACATTGTAGAGCCAGTCGTTTGAGTCGACCTTGTTGGCCACCAGTATGACCGGCTTGTGCGAGCGGCGCAGAATCTCGGCCACATGGTCGTCAAGGTCGGTAACACCGTTCATGGCGTCGACCACGAAGAGCACCTCGTCGGCCTGTTCGATGGCGATCTCCACCTGCTTGTTGATCTCGCCCTCGAAGATGTCGTCGGAATTGACAACCCAGCCGCCGGTGTCGACGATTGAGAATTCCTTGCCGCCCCACTCGACCTTGCCGTACTGGCGGTCGCGCGTGGTGCCGGCCGTGGGATCGACTATGGCCTGACGTGTCTCGGTCAGGCGATTGAAAAGTGTCGACTTGCCCACATTCGGGCGGCCGACGATAGCAACGAGTTGGCCCATTACAGGTGGTATTATTAGAGTTTATCAGCGCAGGGAAAGCAGCATTGGGTCTTTAGAGTCTTTAGAGTCTTTAGGGACCTTAGGGGGATCTTAGGGGAACCCGGGGATGCCGGGCCTGCGGCTGTGCAAAGTTAAGTTAATTTGGTTAAAACGGCAAATCGGGCGGGTCACTCCACGTAGCCAAAGGCACGGAGCTTGTTCTCGCGGTTGCGCCAGTTTGGCTCGACCTTGACGAACATCTCAAGGTAGACGCGCTTGTCGAAGAACTTCTCGATATCCTTGCGGGCCTCTGTGCCGACTTTCTTCAGCATCGAGCCCCCCTTGCCGATGAGGATACCCTTCTGTGAGTCGCGCTCGACGTAGATGACCGCCATGATGTGGATGGCGGTGTCGCTTTCGTCGAATTTCTCTACGATGACCTCAACCGAGTAGGGCACTTCCTTGTCGTAGTTGAGCAGAATTTTCTCGCGGATAATCTCGGTGACGAAAAAGCGCGCAGGCTTGTCGGTGAGGGCATCCTTGCCGAAATAGGGGGGCGAGACGGGGAGCAGCTCGACGATGCGGTGCATCAGGTTTGAGGTATTGAACCCCTCTTTTGCCGAGATGGGGAACACCTCGGCGTTGGGCAGCAGCTCTTTCCAGCGGCTGACGATGGCCTCAAGGTCTGTGTTGTTCTTGAGCAGGTCAATCTTGTTGATTACCAGCAGTACCGGAATTGTCTCATTTGCCACGCGGGCGAGGAAGTCGGCGTTCTTCACGGGGTCCTCAACCACATCGGTGACATAGAGCAGTATGTCGGCATCGGTCAGGGCACCCTCTGAGAAGTTTAGCATCGACTCCTGCAGCTTGTAGTTGGGTTTCAGCACGCCCGGGGTGTCGGAGAAGACTATCTGATACTCGGGCGTGTTCACTATGCCCGTTATGCGGTGGCGCGTGGTCTGCGCCTTTGATGTGATTATACTTACGCGCTCGCCCACGAGGTCGTTCATCAGTGTGGACTTGCCGACGTTCGGGTTACCGACGATGTTCACAAAACCGGCTCTATGTTCCATAATTGTCATGCTTTCATGTTTCGGGGCGCAGACCTCCGCAAATTGTAGGGACATGCCTTCGGCATGTTGAATCAAAACACTGATTCGCAGTCAAACATCGCAAAGCGATGTCCCTACAATTCAGGTGTTATCGCGGCGTTGCTACACCCTATTGAATCGTATAGTTGAAACTAAAACAAAAATAGCACCTTAAAAGATGCTATTTTCGTAAAATTTATGGCATCGACAGGCCGCGGGCATGGCGCTGGCGCCCTGTCAGGGCCGGAATCACATGTCCCAGACAAGATACATGGATCCCCATGTAAAGCCGGCGCCAAAGGCCGTGAGGATGATCTTGTCACCTTTCTTGAGTTTGTTCTTGAACTCGTCGAGGCAGAGGGGAATCGATGCGGCCGAGGTATTGCCGGTATGCTGTATGTTCACAAGCACCTTTTCGGCGGGAATGTTGGCACGTGACCCGACAGCCTCGATGATGCGCAGGTTGGCCTGGTGCGGCACCAGCCAGTCGATGGTCTCGGGGGTGAGTCCGTTGCGCTGGAGCACGTCGACAGTGGCGGTGTACATGTCGGTGACGGCGTTCTTGTAGACGTTACGGCCATCCTGGAAGAGGAAGTGGTCACCGTTGTCAAGAGTCTGCTGAGTGGTCGGACGGGCCGAGCCGCCACCCCACATCACCAGATGCTCGAGACCACGGCCGTCGACATGGAACACGGCGTCCTGCACACCCATGCCCTCCTCTTCGGTGGGCTCTACGAGCACGCACGCGGCACCGTCGCCGAACAGCGGACAGGTAGCGCGGTCGCTGTAGTTTACCATCGACGACATCTTCTCGGTTGCAACCACAACCACCTTTTTGCGCAGACCGCTCTTCACATAGGCTGCGGCATCCTCCAGCGCTACTATAAATCCGGCACACGCGGCCTGAATGTCGTAGGCATAAGCGTTTTTCAGGCCTACGCCCTCACAGATAATCGAACCTGTGGAGGGGAAACGATAGTCGGGATTTGATGTTGCGCATATAAGAAGGTCGATATCGGCAGGATCGACATTGTAGTCGGCAAGCAGCTTGTTGACAGCCTCAATGCCCATGTACGACGAGCCTACATCCTTTTTCAGGATGCGGCGCTCTTTGATGCCTACACGGGTGGTGATCCATTCGTCGTTGGTGTCCACCATCTTCGACAGCATCTCGTTGTCGAGGATGTCGGTGGGGAGATACGACGCAATGCCTGAGATTTTAGCGTTAAGCATAACTCTGGTGGCGGTTTGTGTTAGGAATATATGGCGCGAGAGGTGCTCTCGAAATGTCGGGAACGCCTTCTCATGCTGTTAGGGAGGGGATAGATTTGTATTCTCTAAAGGCTCGCCGGCACCGGCGCAGTGAAATCCTGAGCCGGATCGACAGCCCTTGGTGACGTGATGGCTGTTTATGCCTTATCAGACCACAGCATTCTTTTCAATCGCAACCTTGCCGCGATAGTAGCCGCATTCGTTGCAAACGCAGTGGTAAACATGCCAAGCGCCGCAGTTGGGGCAGATTGCCAGTGTGGGCATAGCGGCCTTGTCGTGGGTGCGGCGTTTTGCCGTACGTGTCTTGGATTGACGTCTTTTAGGATGTGCCATTGTTGTTTATTCTTTATATTGTTATTGTTCTTAAAACTGTATGTTCATTCGTCGGTTTCGGGACGCACGTCCTTCAGCTTGTCCCAGCGGGGATCGGTGGCAGCCGGAGCGTCGTCGCCGTCGGGCACGGAGTCCATCTCGTCCATGAGCTGGTCCTCAAGTGCCGCATCCGGATCGGTGGCATCGGTGGCGCGGTGTTTCTTCAGCAGCGAACTCATGGCGCGGTTGCATTTGCCCAGCGGGTGCACGTGCTTTATGGGGATGGCCAGAGCCACGGTATCCGAAATCATGTAGGCCACATTGAGATAATTATCGCTTTCAGGAATCTCCATGAGGTCGTCCGAATCCTCGCGATATTCATCGCCGTATTTCACCTTTATCTCGTAGGTGGTGTCTATATCGAGCGTCAGGTCGTCGAGGCAACGGTCACAAGGCACTACAACAGTACCAGTGAGCGTGAAAGCAAGGTCGTAGACGTCATTGACATAAGTCACAACGAGCTTGACATCCACATCTGCATCGCGCACGTCGGCGTTCTCCATATTCACGAAGAACTGTTTGTCGAGATGGTAGTCAAATTCATGAGTACCTTTCGGCAGGCTCTTCAGAGGGAGTTTGAATTGGCTGAATTTTCCCATAATTGTGGTCAGCTGAAAAAACTGTGCAAAGTTATAGAATTTATTCGGTATGGACAACTTTTTCCGCAAAATCTCGCAAAATTAACCGTTTACCGTCATTCGGAGGTCAATTCAGCCTCAAGCAGTGTAGCCGCATCGGCCACACAGTCATTGCAGTGGCGCAGCTGGATGCCGGTGCCCATCCCCTTTAGCTGACTGCAGATTGTGGCGCCGTTCTGTTTATGAAAGCTATTCATTATTCGTTTCTGGGCCAACATGGCA
>USKE01000046.1 GCA_900555165.1 uncultured Porphyromonadaceae bacterium
TTCTGCATCCGCTCGACGGTGGTGGCGGGGAGTTTGGCACGCAACTGGTCGAGGTAATCGCGGTAGCTGTCGAAACCGAACTCGTCGTCGTTGCGCAGGCCGTCGAGGCCGACATCCTGCACCAGACGTGACCCCGAATTGTTGTCGAAAGCGTAGGTGAGCGAGTTCTGCGACGATACACGGCCCCAGACGGTAGTCTGAAGGAACTGGTCGTTGCCGTCGTAGGGGATGCCGTTCTCGTATGACTTGAGTCCGTCTTTCAATATGTCCTCCGAGACCTCGCCGAAGTTGATGTACAGGTCACCACCCTCGAGATTCGGATTCCCGGGGTCAAGGAACGGGTTCATCAGCCAGAACTGCACGTAGTCGATGTTGGCCTGCTCGAAGTTGGTGTTGTCCATCTTGCGCATGATGCCGCCCCAGCGTTTTTCGGGGTTGAGCAGGCGCCCTTCGTCGTCGATGTTGGTGGCGTCGAGGTTGTAGGGGCCGCGCTCCTCGGGGTAAAACGAGAGGTTTAGGGTCTGAATGGTGGCCGACTCGCCGTATGAGAGCTCGCGGCCGGGGAAAATCTCTTTGGAGGTGACTTCGCGCACGTAAGGATTCGACTGCTGGTCGAGGTCGTTTTTAAGGTAGCCGGGGCAGAGCGACGAATTCTTGTCGGTGAACATGCGGTCGATGTAGTACCAGTTAAGCAGGGCGCGGTTCTTGCCGTAATCTACGTTGTTGGACAGTGCCGCCTCGGGGAAGAGGGCGCCCTGCCCGGGATCGTAGGGTGTCGACGCGAGCTGCCATGCGTATGGCGAACGGAGGTCGATGCCCGACTGCGATGACTCGAAATCGTCGATATACGAACTGCCGCGGTTCGAGCCTGATTTCTGCTTGTGGGGCACGAGCTGAGCAAATTCGGCGGTGAGGTTCAGAGTAGAGGGGGCGGTGGCGTTTACGGTAGGAATCTTGTTCAGCAGGTTGGTGAGCCACATGAATTTGGTGTTGTAGCTCAGGTTGAAACCGAACATCGAGTTGTTCACGATCTCGTCGCCGATATTGACCTTCTCGGTCAGCGCCTTCTCGGAGAAATGGAGTACGGTGGCACCGATATTGAAATTCTTGTTGAAGGCATACTGCAGGTCGAGGCCCAGCAGAGTCTTGCGCTGGGTCGAGAAGAGCGACTGGTTCTCAAGTGTCACCGAGATGCTCTGACCCGAGTCGATGATAGACTGGTTGGTGATGGTGACGATACCCATCGAATAGTCTACGGTATAGTCTGAATTTTCTGTAAGCTGCACGCCGCCGGCCATGACCACAACCGATCCGCGCGGCACGTTCATGGCGTTCAGCCTGATCTGCGAGCCGCCTGACGACTGGTACGAGCCTGCGAGTATGAACTTGTTCTTGTCGGCGAACTGACGGGCCACCACCTGCGTCGAGTCATACAGTTCCTTGTAGACATATTTCTCGGCAATGGCGGGGTCGCCTATCTTCTGTTCAAGGTGTCGGCCGAACGGCTCGGCCACAGGGAATATCACCTTGCCCGACGACGCCAGGATGGTGTAACCCTCTATGAAGTCGAAGAAACCATCGGGGTTCGACTGCTGGTTTGAGTCGATGCGGTCGAGGTTCATCACCTGCAGCAGCGGCTGGTTGCTCAGCCCCGGAACGGGAAGGTAATTGATGCGCGTGCCGGTGGTGTCGCTCAGATACTTGATCTGGAGCTTGAAGTTCTGTTTCTGCACCTGATATGCCCCCAGCGAGTACACGTTCTTCATCATCAGGCGCCACATGGGCTGACGCGGATCCACTGTGGTGCTTTTCAGCATCTTCAAGTAAAGTGACTGCGCCGTGGTGGTGATGTCGCTCGAAAACTCGCCGACCTGATATACCTGTCCGTTGTAGGTGTATTGGTAGGCCACGGCGAGCACGTCGTCGGCGTTGAGCTGTGTCTTAAGCGAGATGTAGCCGAGGGTAGAGTTGAGTGTGTATTCCGATGTGCTGAGCAAACGGGCGCTCTCGACCTTCTCGAAGTCGCGTCCGCCCTCTATGCCGTAAGGTCTGAGCGGTTCGAGGGCCTGCGTGACCTGGTTGATGTTTCTGGCGTCGGGGTACTGCTCCTTGATTACAGAGAGCAGGTTGTTCGACTGGTTTGACGGAACGGGTATGGCGGGATTGGCCTGCCAGAACGGGTTGGTGAGAAACTCACCCTCGCCAAGGTCGGCGAATGACACGAAGTTTCGCGACTGGTCATATTTGCCCCCTTTGTTGGTGATCCAGACCTCGATTCGGGTAATGTTTATACCCGACGCCACGAACGGCAGTTTCGATGCGAAACGGTCGTAATTCTCGTAGAAATACTGTCCCAGGAAGAAGTGGCGGTTCTGGTCGTACTGGTCGGCGTTGACCGAAAACTCCGTTGCCTGGGAGCCTCCTTTGGTGTTGACAGTCTTCGATTCGGAATTCTGCTGTGATACCAGGGCCGTGGCCGTGAGTTTGCCGAACTGCAGCTGTGTTTTCAGACCGAACAGTGCCGTGGAACCCCTGATGAGCGACGACCCCGTGGTCAGCGACACGTTACCGGCTTCGATTGACTTCACGATGTCATCCTCCTTGCCCTCGTAGCCGAGCTTGATGTTTTTCGAGTCGAAGTCAAACGTGGCGTCGGTGTTGTAGGTCATGTTGAACTTCATGCGGTCACCCACGCTTGCGCCGATTGTGGCCTGGATTTTCTGGTCGAAGTCGAAATAGGTCTTGCGGCGCGAGTTCACCGAGAGCGAGGGGTTGTCGGTCTTGTTCGACTTGATACCCATCTTAAGCTGTACTGAGCCCTGGGTCTTCAGCTGGACGCCACCCGGGCCGAATATCTTCTCAAGCGGCCCGTAGGCGAAGTTCATGTCGAAGATGTTGAACGGCTGTTTCTCGGTATTGTCGACAAGCGCCTGGTTGCGCTCCTGGTAATATTCCTGCAGTTGACGGCGCAGCTGCCAGTCGTTATACTGTTTCTCGTTGAGAATGAACGGCGTGGTGATTTCGGTGTCGCCCACGCGGGTGCGTATGACATAATATCCTGTGGCGGGGTCATATTCGGCCACAGTCTTGATATTGTCGGGTGTGGCGAGGTCGCCGGCAAACTGGTCCTCCATCAGCTGTCCGTAATCCTGCGGCACTGTCTGCGACACGCCGAACGGCATCATTATGGAATCGGCCGCTGAAAGCGGACTACCGGAAACTACGGGAAAGGGCGGGGGAGGCGTCAGTCCGCCGCCGGTGGCACCCGTCGCGGGAGTCTGCGCGTGCGCGAACCACGAGGGGCAATGAAACAACACTGCGGCCACGAGTATCAGGATACCCGCGGCACGCATGATGTTATGGTATATTGTCGGCTTATTGCGTAACAAATCGGCTTTATTAATGCAGATTACACTGTAATCCTGCCTGCCGGTCACTTCCGCCGTCAGCCGCGCAGGTGTGGTGTCAGAGCATCGCCAGCGCTTTCTTTATCGCAGACTCTACGGTCTCGTCTGACGATGCCATGAAAATCCTGTCAAGGGCTTTCTCGGCGGCGGCTTTTGTGTAACCGAGCATGGTAAGGGCGGCCAGAGCCTCGTCATAGGCGTCAGACCGCGACTGCATGGCACGGACGGCACCCGACTGTGATAATAACGGTACCATACCCGCATTTATTTTATCGCGTAGGTCGACAATAATGCGCTGGGCGGTTTTCGCGCCGATTCCCTTTACGCTTTTCAGCGAGCGCTCGTCGCCACCGGCTATTACTGCCGAGAGCTCGTCGGGGGTCATCGCCGACAGTATGAGGCGCGCCGACGCCGCGCCGACACCGCTCACGCCGATAAGCAGTCTGAACAGCTCGCGTTCACCCTGTGTGCAGAAACCGTAGAGTTCATGCGTGTCCTCGCGGATAATCTCCTCGACAAACACCTTGACTTGAGGCTCGGCTACCGCTTTCAGGCGCGCGTCGTTGGCGGCGTTGTTCAACGGTTCGTATGTGTTCAGCGAAATCTTCATGAGGTAGCCGACACCGCATGCCTCGACCACAGCCTCGGTCGGCGACAGCTGTGCGAGCGCTCCTTTTATATATTCAATCATACTGCTGTTGCGACAATGGTCAGTTCTTCTGCTTGAGTGCCTTCCCATCGTGAAAAGCGTTACCTACACGCTTGCCGAGGGCGATGTATCCGTTGTGAATGGGGTCGAATGTGATCAGGCGCATTTTCTCTACATCCGGCTTGCCATCCTCGGCA
The DNA here is from genome assembly GCA_900555165.1 of uncultured Porphyromonadaceae bacterium. GTDB lineage: Bacteria > Bacteroidota > Bacteroidia > Bacteroidales > Muribaculaceae > UBA7173. The sequence continues at coordinate 4,254 of USKE01000046.1, forward strand.
AGATATTCCTCCTTGCAGAGTATGCTGACGATTTCGGCTACGAGATAGAACCCTGTCTCTGACTCGTGGATTTTCTCTTTTATACGGCATTCCATGGTCATGGGGAAACAGTCGAATATCGGGGCGTTCACATTCGCGGCCTTCTCCGATTTCCAGCCGGTAGGAATCATCTTGGCCGGATTTTTGCGGGCGCTCTCGATGCCGACATAATCGGCGCCCACCATAGTGTCTGCTGTGGCGAAGGCAAGCGTGAACTCTCCGCAACGGTTCAGGTTGTCGGTGGTGGCATGTGAGCCGAGCGAGATCATAATCTCATGATAGTCCCACTGAGCGCCCCAGGCGGCGTTCATGGCGTTAGGTGTTCCGTCGGCGTTATAGGTGCCGATAATCAGTACGGGCTGGGGGAGTACCCATGCCTGAGGCTTGAAATTCTTCATCTTATCTGGTTGTTAATGTTTTTACTTAGGGGCAACGCTTTTGCTTGTCCAGTCGTAGACGATAGCCGATATGCGTGCTATCGCCGCGGCGGCATCCGATTCAGAACCGTTGAAATCCTTTACAAGAACAGCCAGGGCGTAATGGCGGTTCCCGGGGAGTTCGACAAACGCGACATCGTTGTGGGCCGTGAGGATGCCGTTGCTGTCGCGGAACCCGGACCCGGTCTTATGGGCCACAATTACGCCATCGCGGTCTTTCAGCGGTGCGGCGATGCGGTCGGTTCCGGTTTTGCATTCCCGCAACGTGGTGCGGATGAAATCAGAGGCTGTCGGGCTGAGTATGCTGTCGGTAAACAGGCGGTTAATCAGCTCTGCAGCCCCGAGAGGCGACGAATGGTTGCGGTAACAGAGCGAATGGTCACCCCACATATCGGCCTCGGTGACTTCAAGGCGGAAACTGCCGCGCGATATGACAGTAGAGACAAGACTGTCTGTGGCGGTTACCGGCTCGATATTGCCGAACATCCAGTTGCTGGCGTTGTTGTCGCTCTGTGTGAGGGTATATACAAGCAGTTCCTTTATCGGCACCGTAATTTCGTCGCCGGGATGGTCTTTCAGCATCGGTGACCATGTGTCGGGATTAAGCTCATTTCGACGGAGCGTGACTACACTGTCAAGCGACGTTCCTCTTTGGTCAAAAAGGTTGCATAGCGAGATGGCCTGGTGCAGTTTGAAAACGCTCATGAGGGGATATTTGTCTTCGTTGTTCACCAGTACGGTGTCGCCCCGGTCCGTGATGAGAGCGATACCGATTTCACCTGGGTACGATCGGGCCACAGCCTGCAGGGAATCCTGCAAGGCTGTGGCCACGGTTGCCGCTCCGGCGTCGCGCGACGGTTTCTTTCCGGTCATTCCGCATGACGTGAGTGTCATTACCGCCAGAACTGCGGCAGCCCATTTCTGTAGCATAAGTAAAAACAGGTTTTTTATTTGCAAATATAGTGATTATTTCGCAAAATAGTCGTACCTTTGCACCGCCTAAAGCAATGGGGCATACGGTCAGTGCCGGAAAGCCCCCGTGTGATGGGAAAATTAATGGAGCGGACCGGAATGAAAATCCGGTTTCTCCGTAAGTTTAATTTTTGAGTAACACATATTTATTATGAAGACTTTCCAGCTTGCAGCCGAGCCCCGTACAGATCTCGGCAAGAAGGCCGCCAAGACAATGCGCGCCGAAGGTAAAATCCCCGCTGTGCTCAACGGCGGCAAAATCGTGACCCTCCCCTACACAGAGGCTCTCAACCCCGGTGAGAAACTCGTTGAAATCGAGAATGGCCGCGGTATCATCACCACCGATCTCACTGTAACCAACGAGGCTGTGCGCAAGCTCATCTATACCCCCGACATCTTCGCTATCGAGCTCGACTACAACGGTGCCAAAAAGATGGCCGTTCTCCGCGAGGTTCAGTTCCACCCGGTAAAAGACAACATCCTCCACATCGACTTCCTTGAGGTTACCGAGGATAAGCCCGTTGTAATGGCTGTTCCCGTACAGCTCGAAGGTCACGCCGAAGGTGTGAAAGCCGGTGGTAAGCTCACCCTCTCGATGAAGAAGGTGAAAGTTAAAGCCCTCTACAAAGACATCCCCGAACGTCTCGTCATTAACGTCGACAACCTCGGTCTCGGCAAGACCCTCCAGGTCGGCGAGCTCCACTTCGACGGTCTGGAACTCGTCACCCCGAAAGAGGCTGTGGTTTGCGCCGTTCAGCTCACCCGTGCCGCCCGTGGCCAGCAGGCCGCCGAGGCTGCCGGCAAATAATCGAGCCGCGTAAAACATCTGACAACCTTATAAGTGATGTGTCCGCTCAGACCGGCACATCACTTTTTTAATTGCATATTATGAAACATCTGATAGTAGGACTCGGCAACATTGGCTCTGAATATGCGGGTACCCGACACAATATCGGTTTTATGGTGGCCGACGCACTGGCCGAATCGCTTAAACTTGATTTCTCGACCGAGCGGTACGGTGATGTGGCACGTGGCCGCATCAAAAACCAGCAGGTGGTGATTCTCAAACCCTCCACCTACATGAACCTTTCGGGAAACGCCGTGAGGTACTGGAAGGATAAGGAGAATATAGAACTTAGTGACATACTGGTTATAGTCGACGATCTGGCACTCCCTTTCGGTGCCATCCGCATAAAGCCGTCGGGTAGCGATGCCGGACATAACGGACTCAAGAATATCGCGGCGATGCTTGGCACACAGGCGTACCCGCGTCTGCGGTTCGGCATTGGCAACGATTTCCCGCGCGGATGCCAGATTGACTATGTGCTGTCGCGTTTCACCCCCGAACAGCACGAACAGATGCCTGCGCGCATAGAGGTTGCCGTCGATGCCGTCAGGACTGCCGTACTCGCCGGCCTTCAGACCGCCATGTGCGATTTCAACAACAAATAAGTAACTGTCCAAAACATTTTATATTAACCGCCAAAAATGAAGACAGAAGTCAGAATTGACAAATGGCTCTGGGCAGTGCGCCTGTTCAAGACACGCACCATATCCACCGATTCCTGCAAGAAAGGTCGCGTCACGCTGAAGGTGCAGGGCTCGGGCCCTGAGATACCGGCCAAACCGTCTCGCATGATACATGTCGGTGATGTAGTGATGGTGCGCAAGCCCCCGGTGACATATTCGTTTCTGGTGAAGGCCCTCACCGAGAACCGGCTTGGCGCAAAACTTGTGCCCGAGTATCTTGACAACATCACGCCGAAAGACCAGCTCGATCTGCTCGATGTAGTGAAAATCTCGGGATTCGTTGACCGTCGCAAAGGGCTTGGCCGTCCCACAAAGCGAGAGGGACGCGACCTTGCCCGTTTCACCGACGACATCTATTCGTCTGATGACCTTGGCTGGGATTTCGACTTCGACGAAGACGATTTCGATGACGATACCGACTGATTCCCGAAACAAATGAGGGTGTTGCAGGACCCATTTTTCGCCTAAATAGTAGGGACATCGCTTTGCGATGTTTGGTTGGCAATCAACAAGTTAACCAAACATCGCAAAGCGATGTCCCTACATTTTGTATAATTCTGCAACGCCCTCATTCTCGTATGGGGAGGGTGTTATTTTGTGCGGTACTGGGGGAGCAGTGGTACGGAGAATTTCGAGAACAGGGTCTGCACGGCCTGTGCGATACCTGAAAGATTGCGGTAGCCAGACTGCTGTCCGTTGTCAAGTATGGTGGCTACAGATGCCGAGTAGAGCGGGGTCTTGGTGTCGACATTCACGAAGTCCATGGTCAGCACACCCTCTTTGTATATGCCGGTGATTACCTGAGCGTTCGAGTAGTATCCGGGATTCCAGTACGGGCCGTAGTTATAGCGCGGCCACATGTAATATGGATAATACGGGCCGTTGTAGGGGAACCAGCCGGGCTGTACGAGCGGCTCGGTGGAGATTTCGCGGTGTGTGGTCACGGCGATATTGATGAGCAACGGAGAATCGGCATTTTCGGTAAATCCGCGCATCTCCATCTCCTGTCTGATGGCAGCGGCGATATTGTAATATGTCACCGATTCCATGCCCGGAGGGAGCGAACCCATATCGGGGGTGACGATGCGGAACGTGGAATATTGCGATAGATTCGCGCCGTTGTAGGTCTCGCTGTTGACCAGCTGATAGGGTGAGCATCCTGTCAGCAAAGCCATAACGGCGACAACAAGAAACAGATATTTTTTCATGACTCGTGAAGTTAAAACGTTTATTAATATAACGTTTTGTCACGAGAAACGGTTTATGCAGGCACAGCTGCCGTTTATGCGTTTTTATACGTTGGCAAACAAAGCGGCGACACTTTCGTAATCCACATCGGCAAGCGAGGATACTACGAGGTCGGCCTTTCCCGCTATGGATTCTGCCGGATTGGTGGTGGCTATCCCCACGACCTTGGCGCCGGCACGCCTCCCAGACTCAAGTCCCTGGAATGAATCCTCGAACACCACGGCATCGGCCGGTGAGCATCCGCACCGTGCCGCCCCCACAAGATAAGGTTCGGGGTGGGGTTTGGAATGTGTCACGTCGGCGGCTGTGACGATGTGGTCGAAATGCCCCTTGAAATCAGGATGCTGGTCGAAGAGAAAACGCATTTTCTTTTCATCCGAACTGGTCACGATCACTGTGGCTATGCCGCGTGCCCGCAGACTGTCGACAAACTCAAGCGCGCCATCGAACACAGGGTATACAATCTCGTTCTCGAACTGATGCAACAGCCTGTCGACGTCGGCGCGTATCGCCGGCTCCGAAAAATGGGTCTCAAGAATCTCGACCAGCGTGGTGCCCTTGATATCCTGTGCGAATGTGGGTGAGGGCAGATGATGCACGCGGCCCACTTCGGCCCAGAATTGCGTGTAAAGAGTCTCAGAGTCAATCAGCACTCCGTCAAGGTCAAATAATGCGGCTTTAAACTGTGGCATACGGTTCTGTGTTTCGAGGGGGCAAATTTAGCAATTTATAACATGAAATCACCATTCTTTTTTGTTAATTTTGTGTCAATTTGAATCACTGATGCTTGCCTCCACCTCAGATTCACCATTGATTCCTGACGGGCCGCGTGACTCGGCCCCGTCAGTGACGACTGATCAGAGTCCGGCCACACTCGGCACGGCTCCGATCGGGAGGCTGCTGCTCAAATATTCCGTACCGGCCATCATAGCAAGTGTGGCCGTGTCGTTCTACAATATAATCGACTCGATTTTCATCGGTCGCGGTGTCGGCGCCATGGCCATAGCCGGGCTTGCAATCACCTTCCCGCTGATGAACCTGGTGAATGCCTTCTGCACTCTGATAGCCTCTGGCGGGGCGACAATCAGTTCAATCTATCTCGGCCAGCAAAAAATCGACAAGGCCACGGCGACTGTAAACAACGTGATGTTGCTATGCCTGGTCAATTCGGTGTTTTTCGGCGCGCTTGCCTTGATATTCCTTGACCCTGTGCTCCGGCTTTTCGGCGCCACGGAGGCAACCATACGGTATGCCGCCGAATTCATGCGCGTGATACTGTGGGGCACGCCGCTGACATTCGTGTTCATTGGGCTGAACAACCTGATGAGGGCCACAGGCTATCCGCGCAAGGCCATGATATCGGCCCTGCTGTCGGTGGTGGCGAATGTGGTTCTCGCCCCGCTGTTCATCTATACTTTCGACTTGGGAATCGCCGGGGCTGCCGAGGCCACTCTGATAGGGCAGGGAATTGCATTCATCTGGGTGCTGTCGCATTTCATGTCAAAGAAAAGCTACGTGCACTTCCAGTGGAACAATAGCTGGTTCGACTGGTCGATAGTAAAGCGTATCTACGGCATCGGCCTTTCGCCGTTTTTCATGAACGTGACGGCCTGCGTGGTGGTGGTGTTCCTGAACAAATCACTGCTTGACTACGGCGGTGACCGCGGCGACCTTGCCGTGGGCGCCTACGGCATACTCAACCGCGTGACAATGGTCTTCATCATGGTCACGTTCGGCGTCACCCAGGGCATGCAGCCTATACTCGGCTACAACTGGGGGGCTGAGAACTGGCCGCGTGTCAAAGCCACCTTGAAGAAAGGCATCGTCATCGGCGTTTCCGTCACCACCCTCGGATTCATTATCACCCAATGCCTCCCTGATCAGCTGGCATCGCTCTTTACGACCGACCGTGAGCTTATAGCGATGGCGCACAACGGATTCCGCATATTCTTCATCTGCTATCCCGTAGTGGGGGCGCAGGTTGTGATACAGAACTATTTCCAGTCTATCGGCAAGCCAAAACTGTCGATATTCCTGTCACTGACCAGGCAGCTGCTTTTCCTGCTGCCATTCCTGTTCGTTCTCCCGCCGCTTTTGGGTATAAACGGTGTGTGGGCCTCTATGGCAGGCAGTGACATGCTCGCGTTCATAGTGGCCGTGATAACCATACTTGTCATGCTCCACAGACAGAAACAAAATCCATTCGGCAATGCAACACGACATACAGTTACGAATTGAACCGCAGGATGCCGCGTCAGACTCGCGGCTCACAGGTGCCGCCGCACGTCAGCTCGGCATTGCGCCGGCGCATATAAACGCAGTGAGGGTGATACGCCGTTCGGTCGACGGGCGCCAGCGCCGCGTGATGATGAACATCACTCTGCGCGTATGGGTAGATGAAACACCGGCCGAGAGCCTCCTGAAACCGGAAATCTATGCCGTGTTGCCTGACGATGCCCCACAGGGGGTGATTGTGGGGGCGGGGCCCGCCGGACTGTTTGCCGCGCTGCGCCTGATACAGCTCGGCATCCGGCCCGTCGTGCTTGAACGGGGCAAAAG
>USKE01000047.1 GCA_900555165.1 uncultured Porphyromonadaceae bacterium
CGTAGTTGCGCCGCCCCCCGCCCCCCCCCCCCCCCGCCACAAGCCACGATGACAACACCCCCGCGAAAGACGGCGTTGAGAAAACTTACGAAAAAGTCAAGAACGCTGTCAAGAAAGGTTATAAGGTAACCCGCGACGGCACCGTCAGTACCGCCGAAAAGGTGGCTGACGGCACCGCAAAGACATACGACAAGGTCGCTGACGGCACCGTGCAGACCTATGACAAGGTAGCCGAAAAGACAACCGATGTTTACGACAAAACCACCGAAGGCACCGAAAAGGTGGCAGGCAAAGTAGCCGACGGCACCGCCGAGACCTACGACAAAGCCAAAGACGGCACCGTCGAGGTCTATGACAAAACCAAGGAGGGCACTGTCGAAGTCTATGACAAGACGAAAGATGGCACCTTAAAGACCGCCGGGAAAGTCGCCGACAAGTCGGCCGACATATACGACAAGACCAAGACCGGCACCAAAAAGGTTGCGAAAAAAGTAGCCGACGGCACAGTCGAGACCTACGACAAAGCCAAAGAAGGCACCGAGAAAGTCGCCGACAAAGTAGCTGACAAGACCGTCGACATCTTCCACAAAATCAAAGAGAAACTCTGACATTCCGCCCCGTCACCCCAAAAAGATTACGCCGTTGCGCTCCAAATTGCACAACGGCGTAATCTTGTGTTGCCACGCACGAAATCTATTTGATGCCAACGCCCGGCTCAGCAGGGGTAGACATCTTAATGAGTCCTCTACGTCAGTCTATAGGCCTGAGGTCATACCTCCTCGAAATAGTCGGTATCGATTTTCTTGATTTCGTAAACGACACGGTTGGTCACGCCCACGTTGTGCTGTATCATCAGCTCGGCAAGACGGCGGCCGTTTATTTTGGCGATCTTCACGTTCGACGGGTTATAGTCATACGCCTCGCGTGTAAAATCAGAGGTGGTGATGAACACACCCTTTTTGCCGCTCTGGCCGGCAAGCGCGCCCACAAAGCTCTGCAGCTCCTTGCGGCCCACATTATTGCCGGGTTGCCAGCGCTTTGCCTGGATGTGCACCTTGTCGAGGCCAAGTTTATCCTCGTCGATGATGCCGTCAATTCCCCCGTCGCCCGAACGCCCCGTAATTTTTCCGGCGCCATAGCCCATTTTCATCAGCAGATCCACCACCAGCCCCTCGAAGAAATGGGCGCTCTGCAGCATCACCTTTTCAAGAAGATCGTCAACGAGGGTAGAGGTAATGTATTTGTAATTGTCGTCGATAATCTCCTCGGGCGTGCGCTGTGACGCGGGTGTATCATAGGCATTCTCAGATATCGGCTCGTCGGCCCGGGCATTCCCCTTCACAAATTCGGCGAACGCCGGAAACCGCAACAGATCCTTTGCCGTCAGCGACTGCGGACCGGTTGCCAGAAACGCCGCCCCCTCCTGCTACAGCATGTACTTGCCGCGCGACACCACATCAAGCAGACCGGCCTTGCTGAGATAGAATTTAGCCCAGCCCACGCGGTTGCGTATCACCGTCTGCCGCTTGCTCTTCAACAGCTTGACACGTTCGGCCTCAGACAGCCCGAAGACATCACACATCTGCCGCGTGCACTCGGCAAGCGACATCGTCTGGTGCGTCAACAACAGTTTCAGCAACGGCAACATACATTCCTCATAGGTCGGTATCATGGGCTCTTTCTTCTGCTTATGTTCTTCTTTCCTGCAAATATAACGTTTATACCTCTGAACCCAAAGCCTTTTCCCCGAAATCCCTCAAAAAAACATCAATAGGGTCAATCGAAGAGAAACAGTTGTTGAGAGCCCTTGCCTTGCGCATGTTCTTTTATCATACCCTTATCCATGCATAAGCGCCTCAGATCAAGTCTCATCAACAATTTCTTTGTTATCACCCTTTTTGCATCCATGAATATCAACGATTTCAATAACGATTGTATCTCATGACTGTTAATGGCAGCATATATATTCCGGGCATCGTCAGCTCCGTCAAAATCAAGCTGATAGCATGTATCATCAACCATAATCGGTTTCCCTTGGAATTGCGAGACCAGCACGAATCTGATGTTTTTATACAACGATGATACCACTATCTTATAGGGCTTGAACGAATAGTCACCCACCCCGAATATGCTGAATTTGTCTTTCCCGTTATAGATGCTGCTTTTCCGATTTGAAAACGCAGATTCATGGCTGGTGAGATAAGAATACGCCAGCGGGTGGGTATGTTTCAGAGATGATGTATTCTCCCCGGTTCTGCGTTGTGGCACTATCAGGAATTTCTTGAAACACCCCTCACTATAATTATTGATATCTGAACTCTTCAACAAGGGATAAATCAGATCCTCTTCTATATTTACAGATTCGCCCAGACCGTTCACATACGCGCCGCTTACCCTTGTAAGTTCAAGAACAGAGGCACAGTCATGCTTAATTCCTGAGCGCCAGACAAAATCGGAAACGCTATCATATCTCACAAAACTTCCATACATGTCAACATCCGATACAAAAGAATTGTCAACCCATCCATACTTTTTGACAAAAGTATTCGTATAAAAGTCCTTTATCTTACAGATAACGGCAGGATTACGGTTAAACCCGGCTGAAAAGCACGACGCGTCAACCGACACATTAAATTCCGACGACGCATCAATAAGATTCTGCTCAATATCCCCGATATTAAGAGGTTCGACATGTTGTTTCTCCATGACATTCCGTATCACGGAGTTTTTGAGAAGAAAAGAGATGCCCCCTTTATTAAGGTGCGACAGCTTAAGTAATCTCAGCGTGATATATTCACTTATATCAAAATTGCTTTTACCGGTAATGGCATCGATACCCCTCAATCCATATATATTTCTTTTCACCGGAACATTATCGGAATTCTGCTTTCCCTGACGGCTATTGGTTACCCATGGGGGGTTACCCATAATTGCAAGATTCAAATCGAGACACCTGCTCCTGTCTATTATTGCAGAGAAATCAAATTCAAAAAAATCAGCATTATATATGTGGATTTCAGGCCGTTTCTGGGTGCATGGCGTGTTGAGCGCATTCTGCAGCAGGTTGAATTTCAATTCAGAAACATACCGGCTGTTTATCTCTAACGCATGAATTTCTGAAACATCACGAAACACATCCAGCGCTGAAAACACAAATGCGCCGACCCCGCATGTCGGTTCTATTACAATATCAGGCTCGCCATGCCTTGAGAGATGATACTCGCATACTTTTTTCGCAAGAGCACGTGGAGTCTGCCAGTCACCGTATGCGACCTTATCCTCACCGACAAGATGGCAGTCTCCATAATGCGCAGAAATAAAATCATCTTTCTCATCATCTGATGAAAAAAATTCAACTATGCCACTTATCTGTCTGATGATTAAATTGGCGTCCCGGCAGTTGACCTCCCGTATCCTGTCAATCAGTTCATTCATTTGGAAATCCGTACAATCTGCTCAATTCCATCAACATTGTCTGTCAAAGATACGATACGCCCATACTGGAGCCGCCATTGAAGTGCATTTGAAATCGTCAGATAACCGATTTGAGGGGGATTCCGCAATATCTCGCCTGACATCTCATATAATGAGACTTCATCGCCCGGAATATTATGATCAACCAGAAATGCGAAAACATCATCCTGATTACCATGATTTGAAATTATGTTCCGAATTCCGGTCGTTGTCTGGTAATCGGCAGTCCTGTATTTATCCACGAAACTGCAGGCCACAAAATCCAGCGTTCCACTCTTGCTTTGCAGGTCATCGTGCTTGTCATATACAAAGACAATCAGGTTGTAACCCAATCCAAAAATTTTCTGCTTACTATCCTTGAACGGACAGCTTGATTGCGGCCGTCTTATAGACGTCACTTTTATGTCAGTATTGACTGAGGGTAAATCAAGTCCGCTTGCCGAATTACCTACCGACAGATCATAGTTCTCTTCAAGATGCTTTTGGAAAAGATGCTCGACATACGTACCAACAGCCTTCCCATCGGTAATTCCAAATAATTCCGGCTTGTACACACCGGAATTAAGCTTACAGAATATCTCAGCCTCCGTAATCAGAGTTTCTATCGTAAGTTTTTTCTTCATATAGCAAATTTAGCATTAATTATCGATACTTACAAACAAGAGACAGATACAAAGGAACAGGGAACGGAATGTTCCGTTCCCTGTCGCTGTACCCGGACCCGGGCTCGAACCGGGATGGATTGCTCCAACGGTGTTTGAGACCGTCGCGTCTACCGATTCCGCCATCCGGGCATTGTGGCGGTAACGGGTGCAAAGTTACATATTAATTTTCTAATCTGCAACCGGTATTTTAAACCGGCAGAATCCAAAATCCCTAAGACCCTAAAGTCCTTAAAGCCCCTAAAGACCCTAATGACCTTAAAGACCCTCTTGACCTTAAAGACCCTCTTGACCTTAAAGACCCTCTTGAATGCCCGGGGGTCAGAAAGAGTACGAGACGCCGAGCGAGGGGATGAGGGCGCGGGTCTTGTAATCGGCGGTGAAGGTGCCGGTGAGGGGGAGGCGCGGCTTCACGGCGGCGGGAATCTGTGCCTGGTCAAGCATGCCGTTATAGATGGGTGCCAGGAAATCGTCGTATTCGCCGGTGACACCCTTCTTGCCCGACGAGAATACGTACATGAACGCCAGATCAATCGAAAGCCCCTTTACCGGGCGGAACGACAGCCCGACGGCCGGTTCATATTTGGTCATGCCGGGGGTCTCGGGGTTGTAGTAGTTGTCGTTGACGGGCGAGAGGTCCACCATCAGGCCGGCACGCAGGTCTAGGCGGTCGGTTGTGGCGAACTGGCCGCCAAGGTGGAATGTCCACGAGTTGTGATAGTTTTTGGTAAGGTGCTGGTCAAACTGGTGCTGATTGGCGAACGTGATGTCGAGCTGACGGTATGTGCCCCAGCCGTTTAGCTGCGCGTCAAAGGCCAGCGTCAACCGGGGAATGGGCTTATAGGCTGCGCCGAAGGTGAACACATAGGGTGCGGGCATCGAGGCGTCGAAGTTGGTTGAGTTGAGGTTGTCGAGCGTCTGACCGAGAATCTGACGTGCCTGCTCGTCGGCATACGACACCGAGGCGTCGCCGGCCTTGACGTGCATGGTCTGTTTCGAGCGGAACGAGGCACCGACGTTCACCTTGTCGCTGATTTCATAGAGGGCGCCGACATTCACGCCGAGGGCAAGCTCAGACTTGCCGTTGAGGTTCACCGATGCCGGTGTTACGCCGGGATACTCGGCCAGCTGGCCATACTGCCCGGTGAGGTTCATGAGGCCGATGAGCTTGTTGAGCGACGAAGGCGACACAAGCCCCTTGTTGAGGTCGACCGAGCCCCACGAAATCATGAGTCCGGCGCCGACAGACAGTTTCGGAATGGGGCGCCACGAAAGCGTGGGCTGCACCGTCATCACCTTGAGGCTCACCGACTGGTTGAGCACTGCGCCGGGCCACGACTGTCCCCAGTCGATCGACGAGCCGTAAGGGGTGTAGAATGTCACACCGCCATAGAAATTGTCGTAGATGCGGAACGCGGCCGAAAAATTCATCGGCGTCGCGATTTTCGACGACGTGTTGTATTCGGTGCCGCCATAGGTGCACGTGGCGGTCGACTTGATGGCGCTGACGGCGCCCGAGATTTCAAACGTCTTGTCAGAGAAGGCCAGCGCGCCGGGATTGAAAATCTGGCTTTCGGCGCCGAGTTTCATCGCCACGCCTACATGGCCCATACCCTCCTGTTTGGTGCTGAACGTGTTTACCTGGTAGCCTTCAGCGGCCGCAGACAACACCGACACCCCCATTGCGAGGGTCAACATTGCTTTTTTCATAAATATGCTTTTCAAAAATTCCGCCAAAATTACCAATTATTTCCCAAATAGCAAAATCAAGCAAACGTTCGGCGCAATAATACTCTATCAGTCAGAAGAATAAAAAAACAGGCGTCATGCAGATTGAATTCCGCATGACGCCTGTTTTCAGCCGATAGCCGCTGCGCGATCAGAAGATGATCTGCAGACGTGCCTCGATGGTGTTGACGTGGCGTTTGGGCACCAGGCCGTCAACGTAGCGGTCGCGTACCATGGTGTACGAGTAGCGCAGACGGGCCAGCATCCACTTGTTGATGTAATAGTTGAAAGTGCACGACGCATCCTGCGAGATACCGCCGAAGATTCCGGCGCTGCGGTCTGATGCATTGGTGTAATTGTAGGCCACTACCATTTCAAGCGACTTCGGGGCGGGTGTGGCCATACCGCAGTCGGCGTGGCTGTAACCGTAGTTGCCGCCGATGGCCAGCCAGCGCAGCATGCCGTAGGCACCCTGGGCCGTGTAGTTGCCCAGACCACCCTTGCGGGCCACATTCATGTAGTAATACTGAGCCTCAAGAGCCATGTTGTTGTGAATGAACAGCAGTTCGGGGGTCATCTTGAACAGGCCGCGGGCATCGGTGATGTTGGCCTGCAGAGCCGTGACTTTCGATACGCGGGTGGGGAAGTTGGCCGAATACTGGAATCCGGTGTGGTCGTAGGCCGTGGGCGAGGTGTAGTTAAACGCCCAGCCGATCTGGAATGCGTTGCCGGCCTCGGTCATCGGGCGCCATACCAGGCGGGTCTGCGCGCCCCAGCCGTTCTTGCCCAGGGTATTGGCGGCGTTCGAAGCTGCCGCGCCTTCGAGGAATACCGTTGTCCCGGCAAAAAACTTGGCCTTGTCATAGACCCACATAAGGCCCAGATAACGCGGGTTGGCATAGAAGAACTCGTTTGAAGTGGGCTCCTCGTATGAGGGTTTCATCGACGAGCTGGTCTCGGAGTTCAGGCCGAACTGCGGCACGAAGTAGCCGAGTCTCAGCAGGTTGGCGGCGTTGAAGTCATATTCCAGATAGATATCCTTGAGGCCGACTTTCGCATTGGCGAAACCTATATCGATTTTGGCCTTCCACTTGCCGTACGAGGCCTTGGCGCCAAGACGCACATCGGCGATCGTGCCGCCGTCTACAAATTTCTTGTCTGAACTTTCGGCGTCATCGTCGGGCAGGGCGTCGTTGCCCCCCATGTATACCGCGCCGTCCATGAGGATTCGGCCGGTGGGCTGGATCTTGAACTGAGGTTTCGCGTCATCCTGCGCCATAGCCGCAGATGCGCCGAGCACCAGTGCCAGCATCGTGATTGATAGAGTCTTCATAATCCTGATGAATTTTTACCTTAGATATATTATTTGAACTTACGTATCTCCGGGTGTCAGTCGGTAGTGGTGGGTGTGGGTACCGGGGTGCCCTTGGCTACCTTGCCGGCTTTCTTGAGCTGGCGGAATTCGGCCTTTGCCTTCTCAAGCTGAGCCTGGAAACCGGGGTCGGCATGCAGACGGGCCACTGTGACGGCTCCGGTGATTCGGCCGGCGTCGACATCGCTCTGGAAGTGGTAACCGCAGATCACGCGGCTCTCGCCCATCTCATAACCGCGTTTCAAAATCTCGTTCTGGCGCTCGGGGTTGATTTCGGCCAGCACAAGGGCTGTGGCCCAGCCAATCGATGTGTGGCCCGAGGGATACGAGCCGTTGGTCGAGAGTTCTGCCTGCTGTTCGGGGTTGCATGTATCCTCGTTGTAGAACGAGAAGGGGCGCTGGCGATTATAGTGATTCTTGGCCTCGCGAGTGCCGAGGTCGCCGGCATCCTCGCGCATCCCCACGATAAGTTTCAGAATCTCGGGGGTATTCTCGTCGATCTCCACGCCGAAAGCCTCAGAGAAAGCCTCGGGAACGCCGTTGCCTTCTACATGGGCATCCTTGAACGCCTGGTCGCCGCGCGGGGTGTTGCGCATTGTCTTGCCCCAGTTGTAGCGGGCCTGGTCGTTGAGGAACGTGATTGACGCGCCATCGGGCGGAGCGGGCAACAGCAGCATCGAGTTGGGCACGTCACCCTCCTGCAGGAAAAACAGATCGGGATTGGTGCGGTGATCCTTGACCTTTTTCGCCGGCTCCTGGGCGGCAACGGTCAGTGACGCGGTAATGAACAGGGCGATAGCGCCCACACGAGAGATAGTGGCAAAACAGTTTTTCATATCTGGTTGAAGTTTAAGATTTCGCATCAATATAATGAAACGGAGCCCCCGATTAAGGGAGGACGATACCATGACGGCAATATTACATTTATGATACTTTAACAACTTCTATAACCATTGGTTTAACACCGCGCCTATGTTATTTAACATTTTTGAAACATTTATGACACAAGCGCACCCTTTCGCGGCTGACGCCGCAAAAGAGTGCGCAAAATTAACTTAAATTTCTTAAACGGGCAAATGCCCCTTGAAAGCAGGCGCCCTTTTGGGGAGTGGATAGGGTCTTTAAAGTCTTTAAAGTCCTTAGAGTCCTTAGCGCCCCTAATGACCTTAATGACCTTAATGACCTTAAAGACCCTAAAGTCCTTAAAGACCCTAAAGACCTTAAAGACCCTGGCCCCAAACCCACGCTCAAAGCACCCCGGTTCAGAAGGGGTAGCCGATTGCCAGATGGAAGGCCAGCGAGTTCTTGAACGAGGTCATGTTGTAATAGCCGCGCTTGCCGGTATCGTAGGGGGCGTGGATGCCCACGCCGAGGTCGCCGCGCAACACGAGCATGCCGATGTCGAAACGCAGGCCCACGCCCGTGCCGAGGGCGATATCCTTCAGGAATGTGCTCGCTTTCAGTTCGCCGCCGGGACGCAGGGGGTCTTTCTTCAGCAGCCAGACGTTGCCGGCGTCAACGAACAGCGCGCCATGCAGGGGGCCGACGATGGGGAAACGGTACTCAACGTTAAACTCGAACTTGAATGTACCGGTCTGGTCGAAATAGGTGTCGCGGATCGACTTCGGCGGCCGGTAACTGCCCGGGCCGAGCGAGCGCACGGTGAACGCGCGTATGGAGTTGGCGCCCCCGACATAGAACTGCTCGGCATACGGAACCTCAGATGCATTGCCATAGGCATGCGCCGCACCCACAGCCACGCGCGACACAAGCCAGTTGTCGCCGCGGAAACGGTGCCCGTAGACAAGCTGGGTCGTACCCTTTATGAACTGCGAGAAGGGGGTGCCGAACAGTTTCTTCTCGCCATGCTGACCGGCAAGCTGGTAGATGCTCCAGAAAAGGTTGCCAGCCTCGGTGACCGAGAACTGCCAGTTCAGGGTGTTGTCTGACCCGAAGGAAGTGTCATACATATATGAATATGACAGCTGGGGGATGAACTGGCTGCGGAACGACAGCGCGATGGCCGGGTTCACGTTTATGATTGAGTCGAAGACCTCGGTGGTCTTCATCAGTTTCGTATAGGTGAGCTTGAACGGGGTGAGCGTATGCGACGAGTGTCGCGACGACTGCCAGTCGTAGCTGAACGACATGTTGAACTGTGCCATCTTGAAGTAGTGCGGACGGTTGAGCACATCGGCGTTCAGCGAGAAACGGGTCCAGTTCAGGTTGCGGTTGCGCCGCTTTATGAACCCCGGCGCCAGCATGCGCGGCACGGCAAGCGACGTGGTGATGCCCAGCTCGTATGAGTTGAACACCGACGAGGCATGCTTGCCCGTCTGCCACTCGTAGTTGCCGGTGAGGGTGACACCGAACTGCTCCCCTCCCCCGAAAATGTTGTGGTTGGTGACGCCCAGCAGCACACCCGGACCGATGTATGAGTTCGACTTCGACGAGGCGTTCAGCTCTATGGTGGCCTCAAGGGGCACGTCGAACGTGCACGACACCAGCACGTCGAGTGTCGGGTCCTTGGCCGCCGTGTCGGGCACCACGTTTATGTCTATGGCGTTGAAGATGCCCAGGCGCGCCAGACGTGTCTGTGTGGAGTTCATGCGGCGCACCGAGAAATATTGCCCCTTGCGGAAGGTTATGCACTCGGGCAGCAACTGCGGGCGCAGACGCGACGGTTTCATCTGTATCAGCGTGCCACGTGAGGTCTCTATGGTGTCGGGCGTCCCGCCCCCCTTGTTGCGGAAGGCGTACATGGTCACCTTGCCGGTGCGGTAGCGCGCCAGCATCGGTGCCGGAATGTTGTTAGCCAGCATCATGCGCAGAGCAATTTTCGTGGGCGCCATCAGCGAGTCGGCCAGATACTCGATGTAGTCGGGACGGAAGAAATAATATCCCCTGTTACGCAGAGCGTTGGTGATGCGCGTGCGGGCCACCGACAGAGAGTCGACACTGTAGCGCATCCCCGGTTTCAGGTAGGGATCCTTGCGGGCCACCGAGTCGATCAGGTGGTTCAGCATGCAGGTGTCGGGCAGAAACTCTATGGAATCAAGATGATACGCCGGCCCGGTCTCGATATCGTAGATTATGGAGCCTTTCTTCGGATTCTTCCCCTGCACGAGGCTGTATGTGGCGTGTCCGCGGAAGAAACCGCTGTTGTCAAGAATCTCGTCGACCGATTTCACACGCAGCTCAGGCCGCACGTCCGACACCAGCACAGGCTGGGTCACCAGTTTGTTGTAGACCCACTTTTTCAGTCCCCCCTTTGGTTCGGGGCCGCTGTTGTAGACCCAGAGGCCGAGCGGAAAAGGAATCCTCATCGACGAAGAGCCGAACAGCGCGTTGTTCGGCGGGTACGCCACGGCCGAATTTATGGCCGAGGCCACCGCCTCGGGAGCCTTCGAGCCGTCGGGGGTCTCGATGCGCACTTTCTTTATGCCGGTGTAGAGCACCTCACCCTCGGGGATACGTTTCGTGGTCGAGCATGCCGACAGCAGTCCGGCGACGGCAATCACCGCCACGAGTCTCACAAATATGTCAGTCGGCTTTTTCATTCTCTGTCTGTTGCTGGGTTGATTTTGCGGGTGTAGCGTCAGCCTTGTCAGTGACTGCCGGAGAGGCCGGCGCGGGCGCGCGCAGAAC
>USKE01000048.1 GCA_900555165.1 uncultured Porphyromonadaceae bacterium
GTGTATATCGATATGACAACCCCGGCACTCGGCCAGGTGATGAACCGCGAGGATGCCGAAAAACTGTTCTACACACCTGTCGATGTCTATGCTCCTGTAGCTCCGAACAAGGATGCCGTTGACCGTGCTGTGGCAACAATTGCGGCTGCACGCCGGCCGGCCATTCTCCTTGGCAAAGGGGCGGCGTACGCGCAGGTCGACGATAAGATCAAGACCCTCATAGAGAAGTACAACATCCCGTATCTGCCCATGTCATTGGCCAAGGGGCTGATGCCCGACGACGGGCCGCTGAGTGCGCTGTCGTGCCGCTCCACCATTATGGAAAAGGCCGATGTGGTGATTGTGGCAGGCGCACGTCTCAACTGGATGCTTTCGTTCGGCCGTGGCAAATGGAATCCGGCCATCAAGTTCGTGCAGCTTGATGTGGAGCCGCAGGAAATAGATGTCAATGTCCCGATAGCAGCTCCTGTAGTCGGCGATATGGGGCTGGCACTCGATGCCATTCTCGCAGGGCTGGCCGAAGCGAAAATGAATGCCGACCCGGCATGGGTGGCTTCGCTTCAGGAAGAGGCAAAGGCCAAGAACGTGAAATTCGCACAGCGTCTGGATGAGAACAAAAACGCCATGCCGATGAATCACTGGACAGCACTCGGGGCTATCAAGCCTATCCTTGAATCCAATCCCGATGTAATCCTCGTGAATGAAGGTGCCAACACTCTTGATGACACGCGCGATGCAGTGAACATGTCGCTCCCGCGTCACCGTGTGGATTGCGCCACATGGGCCATCATGGGCATGGGCATGGGTTCGTGCGTCGGCGCTGCCGTGGCAACAGGCAAGTCGGTTGTCGCTGTGGAAGGCGATTCGGCATTCGGGTTCTCCGGTATGGATTTCTCAACCATATGCAGGTTCAATCTGCCTGTGACCGTAGTGATTTTCAACAATGGCGGCATTTACAACGGTGTGGGTGTGCCGCTTGACAAGACCACAGATCCCGCGCCTACCACGCTGGATATTCACGCCCGCTACGACAAACTTGGGGATGCATTAGGTGCGCAGACATACTATGTCCCGCCGAATTGTCGTCGGCGCTCACCGAGGCCATTGCTTCAAAGAAGCCGTGCCTGATTGACGTGCAGCTTGCGGCCGACTCCGGCAAGGAGAGCGGCCATATAGGATATCTTAATCCCGCTCCTCTTATTCCGATCACGGTATAACTTCTCTGCATGTGAACCTTGTGGGGCAGTACCCGCATTACACCGTTATCGCGGGTACTGTCAAGGTTTACGGCTGCAGAATCCACTTGTTTCAACGTTTAACTAAATTTTTTGTACAACTATTTAAATCCCGTAAGTTATGCTACACGTCATACTATATGCGATCGTGCCTATCATCGTGGTCATGCTCGCAGGTTATATTTCGGGAAAAGTAGGGATCTTCAATGGCGAAGACGCCAAGAAATTCAACAAGGTTGTGCTTGACTATGCACTTCCCGCCGCCCTCTTTGTCTCAATCGTACAGGCCGACCGTGAAATGCTGGCCGCTGATATCAAGTTGTCGCTCATCTCGCTTGTAGGCATCATGGCCTGCTTCATGGCGGTTTACTATGTGTTCCGCCTTTTCAAATCGAACTCCGGCGCCGACGCTGCGGTTTCGGCTTTGATCAGCGGTTCTCCCACCATCGGGTTTCTCGGCTTTGCCGTGCTTGAGCCTATCTTCGGTACCACTCCTGCCGTGGCACTGGTCGTGGCAATCGTGGGCATCGTGGTCAACGCCGTAGGTATCCCCGTGGGTCTTTCTCTTATGAATGCCTCCCTGGAGAAACAGAATCCCGGTTCCACCAAGAAAGAGAGTGCCTGGGGACCCGTGATCCATGCCCTCGAGCAGCCTGTGGCATGGGCTCCTATCCTGGCTGTTATATGGGTGGTTGTGGGGATACCCTGGCCTAAGTATCTCAGCCCGTCGTTTGACCTTATCAAGGGCGCCAATGCCTCTATGGCCGTATTCGCCGCAGGTATCACACTGTCAACCTTCAAGATCTCCATCAACTGGCAGGCCGTGCTTGGTGTGATCCTGAAGATGATCTTCATGCCCGCGATGCTGTTGATTGTCGGTCTTATCTTCCACATGGACAAGCTCAACCTTGAGATGCTTGTCGTGGCCGGCGCTCTGCCCCCTGCCTTCTCGGGCATCATTATCGCCGACGAGAACGACACCTATGTGCAGACCTCGACCTCGTCACTGGCTCTGAGCGTGATCCTCTTCGTAGGGTTCTGCCCGCTGTGGATCTGGCTCACCGAGACCTGCTACGCTCATTTCTGAGCTGACTGACAAATAAGCGCATGAGAGTGCCGTCCGGGACTGAACCCCCCGGCGGCACTCTCCGTTTTATTATCATAATCACAACCACCGGAACACGATGAAACAGATTATGGACGGCTGTACTGCCGCTACACATGTGGCGTTTGCAATGAGCGACGTGGCCACGATATATCCGATCACACCTGTGGCCGCTATGGGCGAGATTGCCCAGAAATGGGGCATCGCCGGCCGTGTCAATTATGCCGGCCGGGCGCTTAAGGTCGAGGAGATGGAAAGCGAGCTCGGCGCCGCCGGCGCCACCCATGGCGCGCTTGCTGCCGGCGCTCTCGCCACTACCTTCACCAACTCGCAGGGACTGCTGCTGATGTTGCCTAACATGTACAAGATCGCCGGCAACCAGTTGCCTGGTGTGTTTCATGTGGGGGCGCGTTCTCTGGCCACACATGCCCTGAGCATATTCGGCGACCATCAGGACGTGATGGCGGCGCGCTCTACCGGTTTCGCTTTTCTGGCCTCGAACAACGTGCAGGAGACAATGGATCTTGCCGTGGTTGCGCATCTGGCGGCAATAGGCGGCTCGCTGCCGGTGTGCCATTTCTTTGACGGATGGCGCACGAGCAACGAGATGTCGACCATCGACGTGATTCCGTATGATGACATATTCGGTCTTATGGAGCCCGACCGCGTGGCCGCTTTCCGCGCCCGTGCCCTTGACCCGGCGCACCCCGAGATGCGCGGCACTGCCCAGAACTCTGATGTCTATTTCCAGAACGCCGAGGCCGCCAACACCCTGTACGATGCTTTTCCGGCTGAGGTGGAACGCCAGATGCAACGGCTTGCCTCCGTTACCGGACGCCATTACAGGCTGTTTGACTATTACGGCCCTCCGGATGCCGAGGTTGTGCTTGTGGCCATGGGGTCGTCATGCGAGGTCATTGCAGAGACACTTGACCGGCTCAATTCCACCGGTTATAAGGCCGGTCTGATTAAGGTACGTCTGTACAGGCCTTTCGCCGTCGACCGGTTCCTTGCCGTATTGCCCAAGTCGGTGAAGACCATTGTGGCGCTCGACCGCACGAAAGACCCCGGTGCCGGCGGCGAACCGCTTTTCAAGGATATTGCTGCCGCGGTGGCTGCATCAGCGTTTGCCGGAAAGGTCAGTGTCATCGGAGGACGCTACGGACTTGCCAGCAAGGATTTCTCGCCGGCCATGGTCAAGGCGGTGATTGAGAATGCTATGAGTGCGACGCCAAAACGGGTTTTCACTGTCGGCATCACCGACGACGTGACGCATCTGTCGCTCGATACCGACAGCTCGTTTACTCTTGGGCGTCAGCATCTGCTTGAGGCGATATTCTATGGCATGGGGTCTGACGGCACGGTCGGAGCCACGCGGCAGGCCGCGCATATCATCGGTGACAGTGCCGGACTTTACGCGCAGGCGTTTTTTACCTATTCCGCAAAAAAATCGGGCGGCTATACGGTAAGTCAGCTTAGGGTCGACAAAGCCCCCATCAGATCTGAGTATGCTATCGAACAGGCCGGGTACATAGCCTGTAACAAAGACCGCTACATAGAGCTGTTCCCCATGTTGCTGAATCTGCGCCAGGGGGGTACGTTCGTGCTGAACTGCCATTGGAATGCCGCCGAACTCGAACAGCGGTTGCCTGCTACGGTAAAGCGCATGCTGCATCGTCTGGGTGCGCGTTTCTATACCGTGGATGCCGGAGCCATCGCCGCCCGGACCGGCCTTGGAGTACGCATCAACACCATCATGCTCACGGTTTTCTTCAAACTGAGTCCGGTGATACCTTTAGACGAGGCTGTGGGACTTCTTAAGAAACAGGTCACGGAAACATATACCCATGAAGGCCAGGCGGTGGTGCAGCGCAATCTGGCCGCCATTGACCAGGCTGTCGGGGCAATTACACCCGTACAGATACCTGATGCCTGGGCCGACGCTACAGAACCGGTCATGCCCGAATACGGGGCCGATGTGCCGGCGTCGGCACCCGAGGCGTCGCGCAGTTTCGTAAGACGCATAGCCGGACCGTGTCTTGCCCGCAAAGGCGACACGTTGCCGGTATCGATGTTCGCCCCTGACGGGCACATGCCCCCGGGTACCACTGCCTACGAGCATAGGCGCATAGCCATAAATGTGCCCAAATGGCTGCCTGACAAATGCGTGCAGTGTACCGAATGTTCTTTCTTCTGTTCACATGCCGCCATACGTCCGTTCCTGCTCTCGCCTGACGAGGTTTCGGGGGCACCGACCGGTTTCGACACCATACCATTCAAAGAGGGAGCCGGGGCGCCGTTGCGTTACCGCATACAGACCTATACCGACGACTGTACGGGATGTGGTGTCTGCGTGGCTGTCTGTCCAGGTCATGCCCTGCGGATGACACCCGCACCCCCCGAACGTGTCGTGCAGGCGCCGATGCTTGAATATTGCCGCAGTCATGTCACACCAAAGACCGGCGGACTGCCGCGTTTCACGCTTAACGGGTCGCAGATGCACCAGCCGTTGCTTGAGTTCTCTGGTGCCTGTGGCGGCTGTGGCGAGACACCATACGTGAAACTGCTCACACAGCTTTTCGGCGAAAGGCTGATCATAGCCAACGCAACGGGCTGCTCGTCGGTCTGGGGCGGCAACTATCCCAGCAACGCCTACACCACACTGCCATCGGGGCGCGGGCCGGCCTGGGGCAACTCGCTGTTCGAAGATAACGCCGAATACGGTCTGGGAATGCGCCTGGCGCTCGACACACTCGCCACCGGTAAAAAAGATGCCGACGCACAAGCCGGCGGTGACGGGAACGGCAAAACCACTGTCTGGGCTATCGGTGGTGACGGATGGGCCTACGACATCGGTTTTGCAGGTCTCGATCATGTCGTTGCCTCGGGGCACGACATCAATATTCTGGTGCTTGACACCGAATGTTACTCGAACACAGGCGGTCAGACCTCCAAGGCCACACCGCTCGGTGCCGTCACGAAATATTCGCCCGCCGGAAAACGGATCTTCAAGAAAGACCTGGGGCGGATGATGATGGCCTACGGTAATGTGTATGTGGCGCAGATTTCGCTTGGGGCATCGCCGCAACAGGCTGTTGACGCCTTACGTGAGGCTGAGGCTTATCCCGGGCCGTCGGTGGTGATAGCTTACTGCCCCTGCATCAACCACGGCATACGTGCGGGGATGCTGGCAGGCCCCTCGCAACAGCGGCGGTTTACAGCGGCGGGGTATTGGCCTCTGTACCGGTATAATCCGCTCCTGACCGCGCAGGGGCTTGACCCGCTTATCGAAGATGCAGTCGATACCACACATGATTTTGACGGTCTGCCGGAGGGCGCCACCCCCTCGGGACAGGAGGATATCGATTCGGCTGCGGCATCACTCGGGCCCTGGAACAAGGTGGCCGATGAACATGCCACCCTCACGTTCGACGCCCCGGCCAGCGGCCCTGACGGTAATCTTGACGCGGTGCTCGACGGAGAAGACCGGTACGCCGACCTGCGCATGGTTGCGCCGGGAGAATATGCCACGATACGTGGCGACATGGCCGCCCGTCAAGGGAGGGTCATCGACCTGCTGCGCCGGTCGCCCGAGGCGGTACCGGCAACAGCTGCACAACAAAAGCCGTCAGGCAACGTTACTCAATAAAAACGTTTCAACAATACACGTATGAAAATAGCATCGCAACTGCGTCGCACCAACATAGCCCAGTACCTGCTTTACATGTGGCAGGTAGAGGATCTGCTCCGCGCATACGAACTTGATATCGACCGGCTGGCGGCCGCCGTGATCGACCCCGTGCCCGACCTTTCGGAAGAGGATGCCCGCGCCCTGCGCGAGTGGTACGAGTCGCTCATCGACATGATGCGCCGCGAGGGGGTGGCGGAAAAGGGGCACCTGCAGATTACCCGTAACACCCTCGGTGACCTGGCCGACCTGCACCGCCGTATTCTTGCCGAGGCTACCCGTTTCCCGGAATATACCGCCGAGTTCTACCGCACGTTGCCATATATTGTAGAGCTCCGCGCCAAATCGGGTCCCGAACCGGCCGGCGAGATTGAAACCTGTTTCAATGCCCTTTACGCCAGGCTGATTCTGCGCCTGCGCCATGCCGACGAATCAGCCGAGACAGCTGCCGCCATCGACCAGATTACCCGGTTCATCGCCGCCCTGGCCCGCGACTACCATCTTGACGAGGCCGACAAACTCTTCACCCCCGAAGAGGATGCACCCGCCGATGCCACCCCGGCAAAAGATGCACCCGCCCGGGTTCAGACACCTGATGCCGGAGATGCCCCCAAATAAGGAAATTGCCTTTTGAACCAATAAAATGGCATGTGAACATGTGAAATGCCTTTTGAAACATGGGAAATGCCTTTTGTTTTTAGTGCCCCGGCCTCGGCCGGGGTTGCTTGTCTCCGGGGAAATGTGTAACTTTGCGGGTGCTTGAGCCGCTACGTGCGGCCTGCCCCTGCTATGACGATGAAGATACTTGTGACCGGCGCTGCCGGACAGCTTGGGCGCGCCATGACGCGCACCGCCCCCGCCCTAAACGGAGTGGAGGTGGTTGCCGCCACGCATGCCGATCTCGACCTGCTCGATGCCGGCGCCGTGCGCCGTTTTGTAACCGGTGGCGGTTTCACGCACATTGTCAACTGCGCGGGATACACGGCAGTTGACCGTGCCGAGACCGAGAAACAGGCTTGTACCGCCGCAAACATAGAGGGACCGGCAAACCTTGCTTCCGCCGCGGACGAGGCCGGGGCACGCCTTGTGCATGTGTCGACCGACTACGTGTTCGACGGGCGGTCGCACCGGCCTTATGCCGAGGGTGACAAGCCCGCTCCGCTCCAGCATTACGGCGCCACCAAGCGCCGGGGCGAGACGCGCGTGCTCGCAGCCTGCCCCGAGGCCATTATAGTGCGCACGCAGTGGCTTTACGGTCTTGGCGGCCCGAACTTCGTGGAAACCATGCTTAGATTATCGGATCAGCGCGGCCATGCCGGGGAGATAGCCGTGGTGGCCGACCAGGTGGGCAGCCCCACATGCGCCGATGACCTTGCGCGTGCCCTGTGGGCAATCGTGACGGCACGGCAATGGGTGCCCGGTATCTATCATTATTCAAACGAGGGCGCAGCCACCTGGTATGACCTTGCAGTAGCCGTGATGCGTATGGCCGGCCGGTCGACACAAATCATCCCCATCCCTACCGAGGAGTACCCGACGCCCGCGGCGCGCCCGGCATACGCCCTGCTCGACAAACGGCGCATACGCGCCACATACGGCGTGGAGACGCCCCACTGGGCCGATTCGCTGGCACGATACATGGCCCAGCGCGAAAATTAGGTCAACGCCGGGTAGCACGCTGACACAGAACAAGACACTGACAGACAGAGATGACACTTGAAGATGAGATAAAACGGCGGCGCACGTTCGCCATCATATCGCACCCCGATGCCGGTAAGACAACCCTTACCGAGAAACTGCTCCTGTTCGGGGGCGCCATCCATGTGGCCGGAGCCGTGAAGTCGAACAAAATCAAGAAGACCGCCACATCAGACTGGATGGAAATCGAGCGCCAGCGCGGCATCTCGGTCGCCACTTCGGTGATGGGTTTCGATTACGAGGGGTGGAAGATAAACATCCTCGACACTCCGGGTCACGAAGACTTTGCCGAAGATACCTACCGCACCCTTACCGCAGTCGACTCGGTAATTATTGTGGTCGACGTGGCCAAGGGTGTGGAGAAACAGACACGTCGCCTCATGGAGGTGTGCCGCATGCGGCAGACTCCGGTGATAATATTCGTGAACAAGCTCGACCGCGAGGGGCGTGACCCCTTCGAGGTTGTCGATGAGCTGGAGGCCGAACTCAAAATTAAGGTGAGGCCGCTCTCATGGCCCATCGGCATCGGCGCGCGTTTCAAGGGTGTCTACAATATATACGAGCACACACTTGACCTTTTCAAACCAGACAAACAGCGTGTGAGCGAACGTGTGGAGATTGCCGATGTCAATGACCCCGCGGTCGATGCCGCGATAGGGGAGACCGAGG
Source organism: uncultured Porphyromonadaceae bacterium (assembly GCA_900555165.1). Classification (GTDB taxonomy): domain Bacteria; phylum Bacteroidota; class Bacteroidia; order Bacteroidales; family Muribaculaceae; genus UBA7173. The sequence goes on from USKE01000048.1 coordinate 8,396, forward strand.
CCGCCCAGCTGCGCGACGACCTTGAGCTTATCGAGGGTGTCTATCCCGAATTCGACCGTGAGGAATACAGTGCCGGACGGCTTGCCCCTGTGTTCTTCGGCTCGGCGCTGAACACGTTCGGCGTCAAGGAACTTCTGGACTGTTTCGTGGAAATCGCTCCGTCGCCGCGCCCCACGCAGGCCGAGGAGCGCGTGATAAAGCCCGAAGAGGAACATTTCACCGGTTTCGTGTTCAAGATACACGCCAACATGGACCCGAACCACCGTTCGTGCATAGCTTTCGTGAAGGTGTGCTCTGGCCGTTTCGAACGCAACGCCCCCTACCGCCATGTTCGCACCGGCAAAGACCTGCGTTTCGCCGCCCCTACAGCTTTTATGGCCCAGCGCAAGAGCGTTGTCGACGAGGCTTTCCCCGGTGACATTGTTGGTATTCCCGATACCGGCAACTTCAAGATCGGCGACACGCTCACCGAGGGTGAGGAACTTCACTTCAAGGGGCTGCCGTCATTCTCGCCCGAGATGTTCAAATATATCGAGAACACCGACCCGATGAAAGCCAAACAGCTCGACAAGGGTATACGACAGCTCATGGACGAAGGTGTCGCGCAGCTGTTCGTAAACCAGTTTAACGGCCGCAAGCTCATCGGCACCGTAGGTCAGCTGCAGTTCGAGGTGATACAATACCGTCTGTTGCATGAATATGGCGCACAATGCCGTTGGGAACCAATATCGCTCTATAAGGCATGCTGGATAGAGAGCGATGACCCTGAGGCTCTGGAAGCGTTCAAGAAACGCAAATACCAGTTCATGGCCGTGGATACAATGGGACGCGACGTGTTTCTTGCCGATTCCAACTATGTGCTGCAGATGGCGCGGACTGATTTTCCCGCCATCCGGTTCCATTTTTCTTCGGAATTTTAGGAATAGTTGTCATTCCGGCATAATCCGCGCAAAAAACCTCGGTGTCAAAATGCAAGCAAACCACCCTAAAACAGAGCACAATGCTCACACCCGCGCTTGCATAATGACATTAAACGCAAATTAATGTTAAAGCAGCAACACTTTTACCTCAAAACACTTGCACATAACGTCTGAACGATGTAAATTTGTAACGTGTTTTTCATGGTATTAGATTTAAGGTTAACTAAGATTGGTTGTCGGGAGACAATCAATTTTTTTTGCGCCTACCCCAATTTCCTGTATTAAACAACAACGGACGCATTATTAAAATGAGAACTGACACATTGCGCCGACACGACGCGCCCACCGGTGCATTCCGTTGAAATTCTGACGTTTGCCGATATTGAACTCCGCTCCCACCTGAATGCGCGGGGTCAGATTCCAGAACACGTTTGCTGCGCCATACAACCCATATTTGTAGTTCATTCCGTCCTCCTGATGGTCCGGCAGATAACGCGACTGCCCGAACGTGGCGGAAACAAACAAATTGGGCCGGAAATTGTATTGCAACGCTGCACACCATCCGAATGCCGCCGGAGCATAGAGGCGCCCCGGAGTGTCAGGATCCGACACAAGATCATAATTGCCCACAAGCATATCGCCACCGAGGCTTGCAGTTCCGTGGCCCCAGGTGAAGGTCCCGTAGAACGTAAGCGGATAAGCCGGATGAAACACCGTGCTGAGCTGCAGACCATAACCTATCACGTTATGATTGCGTTCGGCAATTAGATCGCGGTACGGCAGTGTACGCATTATCCCAGCCAACCTTACATGGCTTGAGGTGTCCCATTCATACTGCAGGAACGCCGCGAAATCAGGCAGCCATTCATCGCATTTGGCGGTCATGTCGTTCTGCACGTCAACCTGCTGGGCAGGCGTCTCGGCCGAAACGGCCACTGTCCATCGGGTCCTGAAGGGTTTCATCCCGCGCACCCGCACATCCGTTACAGCCATCTTGTTGTTCGGGCCCTGTGCATCCACCGTAGGTGGCAACGCCATGGGATCGCTGAAAGTTGAGTTAGCATATCCCACCGTCCAGTCGTTAAGTATGGCATAAGCTTTTTTCAGATGGAGGTCACGCCCCTGATAGCCGTTGAAATTGGCTTCGATATAAAGCTGATAGTTTATCCCTCCTTTCCTGCCGAGAACCCGGAAAAACAATGATGACCCGGCCGGAGTGGTGCCGAGATGACGCATATGTGTGGGGTCAGGTTCCATTTGTATAAGC
>USKE01000049.1 GCA_900555165.1 uncultured Porphyromonadaceae bacterium
GAGCCCTTGCGTCAGGTATACAAGCGACGAGTCGTTGTTGAGCGTGCGGAACCGCTGTGCTATCTCAAGCGTGGCGTCGAGCCATGGCTGTGAGCCGCGCGGCTCGCGGTCGCGCAGGGCGTGTATCGAGTCTATCGCGGCCACACGTTTCTGTATATAGATGTCGCGACGCCCCAGATCGGCATCGAGTTCGTTGAGCGCATGCTCCACATCGGCCTCGGTGAATTTGCTGTCGGCCACGGAGGGGAATGTCGCGACAAATATGAAAACAAGGTATGCTGTCAGGCTTTTCAGTGACATTATGATCGGTCAGGTATATGATTTAGAACTCGTGATAACAAGAAAGCATGCGGACGGACGGCCACAGGAGCGGGGCCGCATGGGAAAATGGGTTGTTGCAAAATTAACGTTTTTCTACCTATTTTTGAAATTTTGTAGAATCTTTTTGGTGTAAAAACTGTACCTTTGCACATTAATTGACTCTGGCAAAGCGGGTGTGTGAGGGGCTTTGACCCACGGACTCCACACACGTCGCCGGGGCGTCAGGCGGCTGTCACAGCCGCCGGCGCATGTTTTCATCACACTCTATTCCAGACGTGAAAATCAGAAATTTCGCCCCTGTGGCTCTTTTGGCGGCTGTCGCCGTGGCCATCGCCGCCCCTGTCGAGAACAACAACATCATCGAAGAGGTGGCCTGGATGGTCGGCGACCAGCCTATCTATAAAAGCGAGATCGAGGAGGCCTACCAGCAGGCCCTGTACGACAAGATGCCGATTGACGGTGACCCGATGTGTGTCATCCCCGAGCGCCTTGCCGTCGACAAGCTGTTTCTCCACCAGGCCGACATCGATACTGTGGAGGTATCGGAGACCATGGTGAACCAGTCTGTGGAACAGCGCCTGAACTATCTGATCACCAACCTCGGCAGCAAGGAGAAGGTCGAGGAATATTTCCGTCGCCCGATTTCCGAGTTCCGCACACAGATGGCCGACATGATGCGCAACAATTACCGCATCCAGGAGGTGCAGCGCTCGCTCACAAAGAATGTGAAGGCCACCCCCTCTGACGTGCGCAAATATTTCGATACACTCCCGGCCGACTCCATCCCCTACGTGCCCCTGCAGGTAGAGGCCGAGATCATCACCATCAACCCCCGCATTCCCCAGCAGGAGATCGATGACGTGAAGGCGCGTCTGCGCGACTATTCCGACCGCGTGACACGCGGCGAGTCTGAGTTCTCGACCCTGGCCATCCTCTACAGCGAGGATCCCGGATCGGCCGTGCGTGGCGGCGAGATCGGTTTCATGGGGCGCGGTCACCTTGAGCCGGAATATGCCGCGGTGGCATTCAACCTCAACGACCCGCGCAAGGTGTCGAAGATCGTGGAGACACAATATGGCTACCACATCATACAGCTTATCGAGAAACGCGGCGACCGCATAAACACGCGCCACATCCTTCTGCGCCCGAAAGTGGCTGACGCCGATCTCACCAAGGCGGTCAGACTCGCTGCCGCCGTCCCCCCAAGGGCGGTGAGCCGCCTCGACTCGGTGCGCGCCGACATCCTCGACAAGAAATTCACCTTCGAGGAGGGGGCCCGTTTCATCTCGCAGGACAACGACACCCGCAACAACCACGGCCGCATGATAAACAGCCAGACCGGCACCACACGTTTCGAGATGCAGGATCTGCCCCAGGAGGTGGCGAAACAGATAAACAACATGGAGGTGGGAGAGGTCTCGGAGGCTTTCGTGATGAAAGACCCCAAGCTCAACCGCGACATCGTTGCCATTGTGAAACTCACCGCCCGCATCCCGGCCCACAAGGCCAACCTTGCCGACGACTACCAGACCATCAAGGGGATGTACGAGAACTCGGCGCGTCAGAAAATCGTGCGCGACTGGATTGCGAAAAAAATCAACGACACTTACGTCAAGATCGAAGACGGCTGGGACGAGTGTGACTTCGTGCACCAGGGCTGGCTGAAGATACGCAAGTGACCCGCCGCGTGTGAACCCCTCATGTGAACGACAATGCAAAAATGGCTCCCCGCACTTGTGGCGCTCTGTGTCACGCTATGTTTCGCATGGGCCAGGACGCCCCTGAAACGTGACCATACGCCGATACGCCCCTCTATACCGAAAGCAGACCGCACCGTGGCCGGACGTGTGTTCCTTGAACGCGCCGACGAGCTGCGCAAAGGGCGCATGGACTCGTATCAGGAGGTCGTGGGCAACGTCATGTTCCGCAAAGGGGGCATGTTCATGTACTGCGATTCGGCTCTGTTTTTCGACAACGACTCGCTTGAGGCTTACGGCAACGTGCGCATGCAGCAGGGCGACACGCTCTTCGTCTATGCCGACCGGCTGGTCTACGGCGACACCACACAGCTTGCCACGCTCTATGCCGATTTCGGCAAGGTGGTGCGCCTGATAAACCGCGATGTCACCCTCACCACAGAGATTTTCAATTATGATCTTGGCCAGGAACTGGGATATTACGAGGTCGGTGGCACGCTCAGCGACAAGTCGAACCGCCTGACCTCGCTCTACGGCGAGTATTCGCCCCCGACCAAAGAGGCCATCTTCGTCGACCGCGTGCACCTGCATTCGCTCAGGCCCAATGATACGCTCGACATCTACACCGAGCTGATGCTTTACAATACGGTGACCCATGTGGCCACGCTCGACACTACCTCGACCATTATCTCGCGCGACGGCACCATCTACACCAGCCAGGGCGAGTATAACACCAACACCCAGGTGGCCGATCTTTTCAGCCGCTCGCTGGTAAAGGCCAAGAACGGCAATACCCTCACGGGCGACACTCTCTTCTATGACCGCGCGGCAGGCTTTGGCCGTGCCATGGGCAACATCGAGCTTTACGATTCGGCCAACAGCGTGATACTCACCGGCGACGAAGGGTTTTATTACGAGCAGAACGATTCAGCCCGCGTATGGGGCCGTGCCCTGGCGCGCCAGTTTGCCGCCGAAGGTGATGCCGATGCCGACACCCTTTACATGCACGCCGATACCATCCGCACCTTCCTGAAGATTACCCCCCGCAAGGCTCCCGAGGCCGAAAAACCGGCCTCCGTCCTCCCCGTGGCCACCGACAGCACAGTAACCGATAGCCTTGGCACCGATATTCTGCCGATTGACAGTGTGCCGGCTGGTAGCCTTGCCGCAAATATCTTACCCACAGGCAGCGTGCCCTTGATGAGCGCCCTGACAGATACCGTGTCCCCGACGCAGTCGGGGATCCCCGAAGAAATTACTGAAATTGCGGAAACCGCCGCCACTGACACCCTGGCCGCTCCGCTATGGCTCGGCAACGATTCCACCCACTACATCATCGCCGCGCCCCATGTGCGTTTCTATCGCACTGACCTGCAGGGGCTTTGTGACTCGCTTACGCTCGTGCAGCGCGATTCGATTCTCTATCTCGACAAGCATCCGGTCGTGTGGTCTGACAACCGGCAGATTTTCGGCAACGAGATACAGGTGCATCTCAACGACTCGACCGCCGACTGGGCGCGTCTGCCCGATTTCGGGTTCATGGCCGAGCATATCGCCGAAGAATTCTACAGCCAGATGACCGGCAAGGAGATGTACGCTACCTTCAAGGGTAAGACCATTGACCATCTCGACGTCAGCGGAAACGTGCAGGCCATATATCTGCCGCAGGAAAACGATTCCACCTACAACAAGATCGCCAACGTCGAAAGCTCGTTCCTGGCCGCCGACTTCAAAGACCAGACCATCGAGCGCATGAAGATGTGGCCCGAGACCTCGGGCACCATGACGCCGCTTTATCTGGCCAAGAAATCGCTGTTCTACCTGCCGCAGTTCCGCTGGTTCGAGCCGTTGCGCCCCAAGGCTCCGCATGACGTCTTTGTAATCTCGAAAGAGATGCTTGACCTCATGGCCGAGCCCCCCTTCGGTAGCCGCGGCGCCAACTGATTGGCCCGATAAATTCATTCCGCTATATAAATCACTTCCCGTTACACATCCTCTCACCCCGCAACCGCCATGAAAACCCTCACCGACCGATTGTTTGATTTTCTTGATCATTCAACCTGCTGTTTCACAGCGGCAGAAAATATATGCCGCCGCCTCGACGAGGCCGGTTTCACTCCTCTGGCCATGGATGAGCCATGGCCCGCGCTGAAACCCGGCGACCGCCGCTATGTAGTAAAGAACGCCTCGGCGGTGTTCGCTTTCGTCGTGGGCACCGACCCCGCCGCCGGTTTCAAGATCATAGCCGCACACTCCGATTCTCCCGGGTTCCGTATAAAGCCCAATCCCGAGATTGACGGTGCGTGCGATGTTCTGCGCCTGAACACCGAGGTCTACGGCGGCCCGATACTCTACACCTGGTTTGACCGTCCGCTGTCGATGGCCGGGCGCGTGGTGCTCCGCGGCGACAACCCCCTGCACCCGGTGACGCGTATCGTTGATTTCCGGCGTCCGCTGATGGTGATTCCGCATCTTGCCATACATTTCAACCGTGCCGTGAACGAGGGGAACCCGCTCTCGCGTCAGCGCGACATGATGCCCGTGGCCGGATTCATCCGCGACCAGTATCAGAAACCGGGGTTCCTCATCAGCAGAATTGCCGGGGAACTGGGATGCCACGAGGCCGATATTCTCGACTACGACCTGTGTCTCTATCCCGTCGAGAAAGCCTGCACTGTCGGGTTTGACAACGAACTTATCACCTCGGGGCGCATCGACGACCTTGAGATGGCGTTCTGCGGACTTGAGGCCTTGACCGCCGATGCGGCTGCCGGCTCTGACACCATGACACGCGTGCTTGCCGTTTTTGACAACGAGGAGACCGGTTCGGGCACCAAGCAGGGTGCGGCGTCGCCGGTTCTGCGCTATGTGCTTGAGCGACTGACCGCATCGTCGCTCGTCGGCAGTGACGGCCTCGCATACGCCGAGACCCTGCAGGTGGCATACGCGCGGTCGTTCCTCGTATCGGCCGACAATGCGCACGGCGCACACCCGAACTATCTCGACAAGGCCGATCCCACCAACCGCCCGCGTCTGGGGGGTGGCCCGGTCATCAAGTTCAACGCCAACTGCAAATATATGACCGACGCCGACTCGGCTGCCGTGTTCCGTGCCGTATGTGACCGCGCGGGCGTGCCATGCCAGACATTCGTAAACCATTCGGATATCGCCGGCGGTTCCACCCTTGGCAACATACTCACGTCGCAGATACCGCTGCGCGGAGTCGACATGGGCGCGCCCCAGTGGGCCATGCACTCGTGCCGCGAGACTGCCGCCGCGGCCGATGTAGATTACATCGTGAAAGCCTTCACCTCATTCTTCACAGCCATGTAGCGGACGATAAATCAGTGCATTGACAATAGTGCATTTCATTGTAGGGTCGCTACATGTAGCGACCGCTTACCTGTTTATAACCAGTTTATTACTGGCTTTAGGGGCGGTCGCTACCTGTAGGGAACCCACCATGAAATGTGACCCGCGCTACATGTAGCGACCCTACAATGAAATGGTGGATTATTGTGGCACACTAATTTTGTGCGCGCAGATGTTTATCCGGGATTATTTTACGCGGGTGCGGGGGCCGGTGCCGGCTTCGCCAAGAGGTTCGATGGCGAACCAGTAGGGGGTGTCGCGGTCGAGGCCGCGCATGTCGTATGAGGTGTCGCCGTAGACGGTGATGGCGTTATAGAGCTTGTCGGGGGCGATGCCGTAATAGATATTGTAGCCGTAGGCGTTGTCGGCCGGGCGCCAGGTGAGCATGGCATTGCGCGGGTCAGCCTTGTCGCGAACGGCCTTGAACCCTTTCACAGCCTCGGGTACCTTGGCGGCAGGGTCGGTGCCGAAGATACGCAGACCCGACAGGGCGAACTGCCCTGACGGCATATGCAGGTTTTCGAGGCGGATATGGCGTGCGGTCAGCGGCGCCTGCAGCTCGATGTAGTCGTGCGGCACATCGCGGTCATTGTCTGACTTGTCGGCCACGAGAGTCCAGTCCGTGCCGTTGTCAGAGGCATAGAGCCGGTACTGGTGATAGAGGTCGTCGGCACGGTCATGCTGGTCGGCGTTGTGGTCATAGTAATTTATCTGTATGGCGCGGATCTCCTTGGGCGAGAGCAGGTCGACTGCCACCCATTCGCCCGGGTCGGCGGTAGCCGCAGCCCAGTAGGTACGCATCGACTCGTCGGTGACCGATTCGGGCCCTGCCAGGCCGGGTGCGCCGGCGGTCACGGTGTCACGGCTCGACACGGTCACCGGTTTGCCGAGCGACAGCAGCATCCAGCCGGTGAAACGTTCCTCGGGGTTGCGGATGTTGCGTTCGGCGTTCCAGTTGGGGTAGTCGCCGTAAGCGGCCGACGAGTACATCACGCCATCTTTGTCGAAACCGGCGGGGTAGAGGCCTATGCGTCGCTCGAACTTGTATTTGAGCGAGAGCATGCAGGTCGACACATGCCAGTAGTTGCTGTCGCGGTCGGTGAAAGTGCCGCCGTGTCCGCTCCCCTGCACGTAGCCGCCGGGTTTGTAGCTCATGGGGTTGTGGGGCTGATAGACGAACGGTCCCAGCGGATTGTCAGAAACGTAGATACCGTCGGCATAGACCTTGAACTCGGTGCCGGGCGCGCCGTACTGCAGATAATAGCGGCCATTGTGCTTGGTCATGTAGGCGCCTTCCGTGAAGGGCGCCAGGGTGACTTCGTCGTCGTTGTTCATGCCGAAACGTTCCCAGCCGTGTTCCTTGGGGTGCAGGGCTATCACGTCGTGAATCTTGCTCACGGGATGGAAATCCTGACGCGAGAGCTCTACGGCTTTGAGCGGATATTCGTTGCTTGAGCCGTAGTAGAGGTAGAGGCGTCCGTCGTCGTCAAGCAGGAAACCGGGGTCCCACGAGGGGAGTACGTTGCGGTCTATGGCGCGGCGCCAGCGCCCCGACTTGGGGTCGGTCGAGTACCATACGGGCAGGCCGCGGTATGTCGAGCCGGTGTAGAAAAGCGTGTCGCCCGAGACGTATGCCGCCGGGGCGCACTGGTCGTCGTCGGCCGGGAGGCGTTTGAAACTTGCGCGGGCGAAATCCCAGTCGGTGAGGTTCTTCGAGTAGTGGAACCCGTCCTGATTGGTTGAGAAGAGGAATACCTCGTCGCCGTAAAGCAGCCCCATAGGGTCGGCCGACGAGCGGAACGAGCCACCCTCGTGGCTGTTGTTGTTGGCCGGCTCAAAGTTGTAGCTGATGTTCATGGGGTTGCAGTAGCTCTGCGGGGCGTAGGTGTCAGGGTCGTACCATTTCGTGGGTGTGGCCTTGCGGCGCGCCAGCGACTGCCGCGGCGCGGCGGGGGGCAGCGTGACCGTCATGTCGGCGGGGTTGGCGCCTACCGGGTGGGTGGTAAGCTCCATGCCGGGATAATAGATATAGAGCGTGGTGTCGGCCTCGGTGCCCTGAAGCGAGAAACATCCCTGCGCGTCGGTTGTGGAGTGTGCCGGACTGACCGGAAACATTACGGTGGCGCCTTCGAGCGGTGCGCCGTCGGGGCCGAGAATCTTTCCGGCGATGGTGTGCAGATGCACCACAGGGATGAAATAGTCGCTGACCTGACCCTTTACGACCTTGATTTCCGGATCTGCGCCGGTGGCCGTGATGGCAAGCGCGGTTACTGCACAAAGTGCGATTGCCTGCCGAATTTTCAATAATGGCATGATGTGATGGGGTTAAGACAAAAAAATGTATCGTGATTATCGTGGAGAGAAGATTCGATACGCGAATTTAGCTCAAAATATCTATTCCGTGCCATATCCCTGCCATAAAAAATATTAAAACCGGTTATGAGTGGTCATATTTCATATGAGTGGGCTAACTGTCAGACAGCCGGAACCGATTCCCCGCTAACTTTTGGTGCCGCAAAAACGTTTAGGTTTCACACGGGTAACTGTGCCCGCGTGAAACCTAAACGTTTTTGACTATGTTATGGGCCGCTATCGGATGCCTCATCGCAGGCGTCGTCGTGATGATAGGGATGTTCGTCTGGCAGAACCGGGCGATAAAGAATCCCGATGAATGGAGCCGTTTCAACCGTTACCGCAGCTTGCTGCAGGTAATATACCTGTTGCTGTATATAGCCGCCGCTGTGCTTTTCCTCATCTGGTGAGAGGGCTGGGTCAGCTGACTCCGAGCAGTTCGATGTCGAAAATCAGCGTGGAGCCGCCCGGTATGCCCGGCTGGTTGAACTTGCCGTAACCCTGTTCGGCCGGGATATAGATTTCCCAGCGGTCGCCCACGCGCATCTGCTGCAGGGCGATGATCCATCCTGTTATGAGGTCGCGCAGTCTGAACGCGGGGGCCACCCCTCCGCGACTGCTGTCGAATGTCTTGCCGTTTATGGTCTTGCCTGTATAGTGGGCTGTCACCACGCTGCCGCGCCCGGGCGAGGGGGCGCCGGGGCGCCCGCTTTTAAGCACTTTGTAGTATATCCCCTTGTCGAGCGGTTTCACGCCATCTTCAAGGGCTTTTGCCGCGAGCCATTCGCGGTTTTTCTGTATGTATTCCGGTTTTGCCATGCCTGTTGTTTTGGGATGTAAATTTACAGCTAATTTTCCGTCCCCGCAAAAACTGGTGAAAATATCGGTGCGGGTATCGGGCATGACAAAATAAAGTCGTACATTTGCATCGGTCATTGCGGCGGCGCGGTCTGTTACGCGCCGTCAGCGAGGGATGAATGAAACCGATGTTACGCCGTTGTCTCGACATACTCAGGCTGGCGCTCCCTGTGATGATATCGCAGGTGAGCCTTATCATCGTGGGGTTTGCCGACAACATAATGGTTGGGCATTACTCCACGCAGGCGCTTGCGTCGGCCTCGTTCGTCATCAATGTATTCAATCTGGTAGTGTTCTGCGGCATGGGGTTCTCGTATGGCCTCACACCCCTTGTGGGCGCCCTGTTCGCCTCCGGCAAGCGCCGCGACATCGGGCGGCTGATGCGTGCCGGTCTCAGGGCCAATGTCATCGTCGGCGTGTTGCTGTCGGCAATCATGCTTGTGGTCTATTTCTTCCTTGACCGCCTGGGGCAGCCTGTCGAGCTCCTGCCGCTGATCAAACCTTACTATCTGATATTCCTGCTGTCGGTGATACCGATGATGGTGTTCAACGCTTTCGCACAGTGGAGTTTCGCCGTGAAGAATACCTCCATGCCGATGTGGATTCTGCTCGGTTGCAACGCCTTGAACATCGTGGGTAACTACATGCTCATTTACGGCAACTGGGGCGTCCCTGAGCTGGGACTCACCGGCGCCGGACTGTCGACACTGCTGGCGCGCGTGCTCGCCCCCTTGGCTATCATGCTGATATTTCTCTATAAGGCCGAGAACCGTGAATACCGCCAGGGGTTCGCCGAGGCGCCGCGTGTGCCCCGGGATATGATGCGCAAAGTGGTGAAGACATCCTGGCCGGTGGCGTTGCAGATGACGTTCGAGACCGGTTCGTTCTCGTTCTGCGCCGTTTTCGCCGGGTGGCTCGGCACGCTGGCACTCGCCTCGTTCCAGGTGGTGCTGGTTGTGAGCACCCTCGGGTTCTGCATATATTACAGCATCGGCACGGCCATCGCCGTGCTTGTGGCCAACGCCACTGCCGCCGGAGGGCGCGCCGTGCGCCGTGTGGCGATTGACGGATATGTGCTCATGCTCTGTTTCGCGGCGCTGTCGTCGGCGGTATTCGTGCTGTTTGCCCGTGACCTCATGGGGCTGTTTACAGAAGATGCCGCGGTCATGACGCTTGCAGGGTCGGTGATTTTCCCGCTGGTGCTGTATCAGCTGGGCGACGCCACGCAGATTACGTTCGCCAACGCCCTGCGCGGCACCTCGAACGTGATGCCGATGCTGTGGATTGCTTTCGTGAGCTATATCTGCGTGGGACTCCCCTCCGCCTGGTCGTTCGCTTTCCCCTGCGGCATGGGTATCTACGGCATAATTCTGTCATTCTCGGTGTCGCTGTTCATGGCGGCGGCACTGTTCGTATGGCAGTTCTTCAAGACAGCAAATAAAGAGATTCCAGACCCCGGGGCTGTCGGCTGACCGCCGTCATCCCCACCGGTTGAGATTATATATTTACCTTTAAATAAACTATCATTATGGCAAAGAAATGGATTTGCACCGTGTGCGGTTACGTACACGAAGGCCCCGAGGCCCCCGAGAAGTGCCCCCTCTGCGGCGCTCCCGCCTCGAAATTCAAAGAACTTGACGAGGCTGAGGCCCTTCAGTTCGTGACAGAGCATGAGATCGGCGTAGCACGCGACACCGATCCCGAGATGATCAAGGATCTCAACACCCACTTCATGGGCGAGTGCACCGAGGTGGGCATGTACCTGGCCATGTCGCGCCAGGCCGACCGCGAGGGTTATCCCGAAATCGCCGAGGCCTTCAAGCGCTACGCCTGGGAAGAGGCCGAGCACGCATCGAAATTCGCCGAACTCCTCGGTGACTGCGTGTGGGATACCAAGACCAACCTCTACAAACGCATGATGGCCGAGGCA
>USKE01000050.1 GCA_900555165.1 uncultured Porphyromonadaceae bacterium
CCCGGCAGGAGTTGATGAGCCTTTCCGCCCGGTTCGGCCTGACGGTCACCTTCCAGCGGCCGGAGAAGGCACGGTTCGAGACCATTCTGGAGCAGCTTGCCAAGCAGCACAACATCCAGATGCCCACCGAGCAGCTGCTGCTCAAGGCCGAGGCCTTGGCCCTGCGTGCCGGTGGCCGCAGCCCCCGGGTGGCCAAGCAATTCATCGAGCAATGCGAGGCCGGGGTGCAGAAGTAAACGCACCAGTTTTAAACGTTATCAAAAAGCGGGACACCAAAGCATCCGCAGATGCTCCGGTGTCCCGCTTTTCTTATCTTTATTCGCTCAGTCCCGCACGGCGATGCACTCGATCTCCAGTTTTGCGCCCTTGGGGATGGCTGCCACCTGCACACAGCTGCGGGCGGGGAACGGCTCGGCAAAGGCCTTGGCGTACTCTGCGTTCACTGCGGCAAAATCGTTGATGTCGGCCAGAAAGATCACCGTCTTGACCACGTTGTTCATGGAAAGCCCCGCCTCGGCCAGAATCGCCTTCAGGTTGGCAAGGCTCTGTGCGGCCTGCTGCTCCACGGTATCAGCCATGGTGCCGGTGGCGGGGGGGACTGTGGCGCGTGAGGTCAACGATGTGAGCTGTGCAGAACCGGCCAGGGCATAGTCGCCCACCGATGTAAGGGTGGCGGGGAGGTCGACACTTTTCAGGCGGCAACTCGACATTGAGAGTGCTGCCAGGTGCTGTGTGCCCTCAGGGACGGTGTATGCCTCGTCGGCGCGTCCAATAGGATACTGTATCAGCGTGGTGGCGTCCTTGTCGAAGAGCACGCCGTCGACGGCGCTCATTACCGTATTGTCATCGGCTATCTCGAAATCCTGCAGCGCGGTACATTCGCAGAACGTGCCGCCGGTCACCTTGGTCACATTCGGGCCGATGGTGATTTTCTTCAGGTAGAGGCTGGGTGTAAAGGCATAGTCGGTGATTTCCTTGATGTCGCCGGGCACGGTAAACTCATCGGCCGGTCTTGATGCCGGGTACTGCACGAGCACCGCCTGATCCTGGAAACGCAGATACAGTATGCCGTCTTCAGACGTATAGAACGGGTTCTCCTCATCCACGGCAATCTCCTGCAGGCCGCGACATTCCTGGAATACCGAGTATCCCAGCGAGGTAAGCGACTTAGGCAGGGTAATCGAGGTCATGTCTTCGCAGAACTCGAAGGCGTAGTCGCCGATGCGTGTCAGTGTCTGGGGGAGGTTCACCGATGTCATGGCATAGCAGTGGCTGAACGCCTGGTCGCCGATGGCGGTTATCCCCTCGGGGAGGTTCACCGATGTGACGCCCTGGCAGTTGAAGAAGGCGTATGAGTCGATTTGCTTTACTTTCAGGGTCTCCATGCGGAATGTGACCTCGGCGGGGATTGTGATATTGCCCGAATACGAGGGCTCGGTCAGGCTGGCCCATGTCACCACGGCGCCCTTGCGGTCGCCGGTGTAATTATAGTAAATGCCGCCGACCGAGAAGTCGTAGGCCTGCATTGCCGGCGCACAGGCTGCCAGCCCGAGCATGATCAATCCGGTCTTTTTTAGCACGGATGTTTTCATCAGTCTTAAGTAGCTATTCGATAATATGTTGGTTTTCTAATATATCCGGGAGGAAAATCACTTGAGAATTTTCCTCCCGGATAATTTATTCAGACCGGTAGTCTGTCAGTAACAGTTTATTTTACCACTTTGAACGATGCGGTGCCGTCAACCACTACCACATACGCGCCTTTGGCAAGGCCGCGTGCGTTGATTGCGGTGGTGCCGTCAAGAGCGGCGGTGGCCACGAGGCGGCCTGCCACGTCATATACGCTGGCCGATTTGCGGCCACCGCTGACGATGATGTCGTCGCCGGCTACTTTCACGGTCACGTTGCTTTCGGCGAGAGTGTCGCCAAGACCGGCTGCCTGTCGGGTCGGGATGGTCACATACGAACCCGGCGATGCCAGAATCAGGTCACATTCGCGTGCGTCGCCGGTATTGGCGTCGGCGGTGAGGGTGACGGTGTATGTGTCGGTGTTCTCGTCATGAGTGGCGGTGAAATGCGCCCAGTCGGCAGGGGTGATGCCGTCCTCGGTGAGTACCCATTTGTCGGGGGTCTGTGTGGCTTTCACGGTGAACTCCTTTGAGCCACCTTCGGCCGAGATCTCGAATATGTCGCTGTCAAGGCGCTCCATGGTCGAGTAGGTCACGCCCATACCCATGCACAGACCGCCGAAGTGACCGTCGTTCAGGGGGAATGTGCCGAGGTTTTTGAACTCGTCGTAATACCCGTCTTCGGCGTCGTTGTCATAATGGATCCAGTAAACCAGGTTGTTGCCGTATTTCTCGGGATGCGTGGTTTTCATGTAGGGTAACGACACGTGTCCTCCGGTGCGGCAGCCCATCATGAGAATCATGATTGACTGGTCGGCGTTGACGGGGGTGGGGAACTGGAAACGGAGGCTGGTGAGCAGACCTGTAGGAGCGGGTATATCACTGCCCCAGAGCACTGTCTGGCCGATTTTGGTTTCGGGCTGCCCTGTCTCTTCGTTGAGGGCGAATACCATAATCTCGATGCCGTCGGTCGCGGGAACTGCCTCGTCAACGCGTGCCACCAGGTCGATGTAGTCGAACCCGTAGGGAACTGCGGGCTTGGGATATACGCTGCAGTATCCGTATACATCAAGCGTGCCGTCCATGTAGCCCTGGATTTTTTCCCATGCCAGGTCGATGTCGGGGTTGAGGCTGATGTATTCCGGGGACACTACGATGCGTCCGTCGAAGACGTCGGTGAGGCCGGCGGCGAACTGTCCGGTGTATGCGCCCTGGTCGTCAGAACCCGAGAGGATGCCGCCGATCTGCATTTCCGGGAAGTTGGTGTGGTAGGGGTCAGACTCGCGGCTCTCGAAGAAACCTTGGAGCTCAGGGGTCATGCATACGGTGTTGAACTCGTAGGCGGGTGTCACCAGATGCTTGGCGTCTGAGGTCTGGATGGCGCCGGTAGCGTCGGCGTAGGTCCATGTGTTGCGCAGAATGTCGGTGGAGGTGTTGCGCCATGCGAACTGCACTCCGTGGGGGGCGAGCAGACGGGGAGCGGCCGGAAATTCTGTCGCCGGTGAAATCTGCTGCATGAACACGCCGCCGGGCAGAGTGTAGCTTGCTACGGGCATAGGCACGCCCACGGCCACGTTGTCAAGCGCCACGCCGTGGCCCATGCGTCCGAAGAAACGGAATGCTATCTTGACCTCCTGTCCCACATAGTCGGCGAGGTTCACGTAGATCGGACGGTAGCCGAGCTGGCTGCCGTAAGCCGACAGGCTTGCCCTGAGCTCCTCCTGGGTATAGCCCGGGGTGATCTCGTCGTCGATGAGGTTCCACAGTTTCACCCAGTTGGCGCCGTCATCTGTGGTGACATAGATTTCCATGTCGGTGTTGCGGGCGCTGAAGTCGTTGTTGTCACGGTTGTAGACCATCCAGCCCGGGTTGTAATGCAGCTTGAAGTAGAGCCAGTCTTCGTTTACGGGAGTGACGGCAGGTGTCACAAGCCATTCATCCTGGAAATCGGGCTCATGGTATCCGTCGCCGGTCTCGTATGCCACATCGGCGATGATGTGGGCGAAACAGTTACCCTCGTATGCGCTGGCGTCGATGACCAGTGCCACATTCTTGTCGTCGTTGGTGGTCACGCGCCACAGCAGGTTGTGGCGGGTGTTGTCGGTGGGGATGGTGGTGCCGGCGTTGCTGAACTTTGTCCAGCCCTCGGGGAGCCAGTTGTCAGAGAAGTTGCCGAAACCGGCGGGACGCTCCTCGAAACCCTCGAAAAACGTGTTTTCACGGGCGGTGGCACCCATAGCCGGGCTTTTCATCAGGCCCGGGGCGCTCTTTACCGATGAAACCGGTTCCTCGGCCACAGGGATGGCCGCGGTGGCCGCAAGTGCTGTCAGCGAAAGTGCCGCATGACACAGAGTTCTTCTTTTCATTTGATTTAAATATAAGGATAGATATGTATGTCGGTATTTGGATATGTCAGATTCCGTGAATCTGAATCTGACCCTGCCGGGCCGGCGCCGGTAAGCGCGTGCTGGTCAGACAGGGCCAGACTCATGATTCAACAGGGGCGTCTGACGGTGATGTCGGTCATTGCCGGCCGGTTCAGCGCACTATTGCCTTGTGGCTGCAGGTGCCTGCTGTGACGAAGTAGATGCCGGGAGCCAGTTTCACCGACCATGTGCCCGATGCGCTGGCGGCTGAGGCGGCCAGGCGCCCGTCGGCGGTGAATACACGGATGTCTTTACCTTCCGCACCGGTGACGGTGAGCATGCCGTCGGCGCCGGTTACGGTTATGCCTGATGCCTCAACCGTGTCAAGCGCCTGAGGTTTCTTCTCGAAATTCACGGCATACTCATCAGACTTGTTGTTGGTGAGATCCTCGTCGCCGTAGAATACTACCTCGACAGCATACTTCGTGCCTGAGAGGAGATCCTCGGCCCAGTCGATGGCGAACTCATATTCAAGGGTCTCGTCGGTGTGGATGGTCTCGCCGTAGAGCATGTCTACAGCCACGCCTTCGGCAAGCAGTACCACCGTGTAGTCGAGCGCCAGATCGGCGCCGTTGTTGAATACCTTGGCCTTCACTGTGCCTGCGCCCAGATAGGGAATCTCTTCTTCGGGGAATTCCACCTCAGTGAGCACCAGGTCGTTGAGATAGCCGGACATGACTGTTACAGTAGCGGGTGCCGATGCGAATACCTTGTAATATGCTGTAACCTGATATGCCTGGAATCCGCGCGGTGCGTTCTCCACGGTGTATTCCACGACGTCGCCGGGAAGGATGGGCTCCTCCGTGCCGGGTTTAGTCTCGAGCTCGGCCACGATCTCAGAGCCGCGTTTGATCTCGATTTTCGAGATGGATTCCAGGTCATTGCCTTCGGTGTCCTGAAACGGTGCCTGGAACGTGAGCATGATGTCGCGGCTGCCGGTTTCCACGGGGTCGGCCACAAGACCTGATACAGGCATCGGGGTGGGGAATACGCCGGTGATCTCGATGTCGTCGATGGCTACCGAGTTGCCGTATGACCAGCTTGTGGTGGTGTCGTAGAAGTCAATCGAGTACACGCCGTCTTCACGAACGGTGAATGTGTATTCAAGCTGCTGGAACTGGCCCGCGTTCTCGGCGTTCGATGTGTACTCGACCTTTGTCGCGATCCATGGATAGATATAGTCGGCAGTGTTGGTCGACTGAGATTTCGACAGGTTCACACGCAGCTGGGGCGACTCGCCTGCCTGCGGGCATGCGATTTTGAATTTCAGCGTGTATGTGGCGCCTGAATAGAACTGGATCGGCGCGGTGAACAGGTGTGCGTTCACACTTGACATGTAATTGTAGGTCAGACGTGCCACCTTGTCGCCTTCGGTGCCGTCAAGCTGCCACAGGTCGTTGCCTACGGCCTTGAATACGGTCTCTGAGAGGTCTGTGGCGTCATCGAAGTTCTGTGAGAAGGGTACGGTGTAGGGGTCGCCGATCATGATTCCGGCGGTGGTGGCGTCGGGGCCTGCCTCGCCGTCGTTGACAACGGTCACCACATAGCTGTATTCGCGGATGCGTCCCTGCGGAATCTCGTCGCTTACGGTAGTGTCGGTGATGCCGGTGGCGATCTCCACGTTGCCGGGCATGCGGGTGACATTATAGGTTATTTTCGACATGTCGAGCGAGCCGCCGTTCTGGCCGGCCGGAGCGCCCCATGTCAGCGTGATGCTGTTGCCGTCGGCGGCAAGTGCGAGGTCTGTCACGGCTGTGGGCGCGTCATATCCCGAGAATGCCGGAGTTGTGGCTTTGTCGCCGTCGCCGATGCTGTTGGTCAGGTAGACGGTAACCGTATGCGAACCGGGAGTCATGTCAAGGATTTTTGAATACTCGGCCCCGGCGTTGATGGTGCCCGTGTCGGCGCTCTGGCCGTCGACAAGCACCGTGTATGACAGCTCGCCCGAGAGAGCGGTGCCACCGTGTGTCAGAGAGGGGGCGGTGAAAGTCACCGTCACGCCGTTTTCTGTACCGGAATAGCTGGCTGTGAGATTCTCGGGGGCAGCAGGCGCGCCGGCCTTGGTGCTCGGGCCCGGGATATAGAAACCGTTGTAGCGCTTGCCCATCGGGAAGTCGTAGACTTTGGCGTATGTCTGGGCCGCGGTGTCGATAGCATACAGCGATGCCAAGTATGCGTTGCTTACGGCACCCCAGTAGATTTTGCCCGAGGCGGCGTCCCATGCGGCCGACTGGTTGTCGCCGTTGGCTGTGGGTATGCTGAACTTCTCGGTGGCTGCGCCGGTGGCCTTGTCGATGGTGTAGATCTTGCCGGAGTTACCCGAGATGCCCCAGAGGGTGCCGTCGCCGTCGATGGCGAGGGCGTTGATTTTCAGGTTGCCCGGAGCGCCGATGAGCTGAACCGACCTGGCGTCGGCGTCGAAGATGCCGAGCGCGGTGCTGTAGCCGTAGGTGTCGGCATAGGCCCAGGTGTAGACTTTGTCACCGGTGGGGTCATACACCATGTCGGTGGCGCGGAGGGTCATGTCGCTCGACCCCATGCTCTGGTATGTTGAGTAAGTCCAGGGCCCGTCGCCGGCGCTGTCCCCTTCGGCAGTGGCTACCGCCACGTATAAAGTGCTGTAGCTGTATGCGGTGCCGACAGCTTTGTCTTTCGAGACGAAAGTGCCGCCGGAGTCTCTGAAACTCCACTGCACGCCGCCGAGTATGTCGGCGCTGATTTTCTCGGGAGAGGAGGGAAAAGAGCCTTCAAGCGGCAGCTTATAGACGCCGATGTTACCTTGCAGGGCGCCGACAGCGTAGATTACCGGATCCTCTTCGACAGTAATCGCGCCCGCGCTTGATGTGACAAGACAGGTACTTGCAATCAGTAGCAATTTAGGGGAGTAAAATTTCATTTCAATAGTCTGGTATGGGTTGTTTTGTTGTGATAATTAGATTTAGTACGCAGCGGTTATGCACATGACTCCCGCGCGAAAAAAGCATACTGCAATGAAAAAGCATCGCAAGGAGATTGTTGTGTCGCAAAATTGCGTATTTTGTTTTGTTTCTGCAAATATTTGCTGAAAAAATCGTGAAATGGCATACTTTTTTAATATAGATTAATATTTTAATCTAAATTAATAAATGTTACTTTCGATGGATGAACGCTCCCGTGCCTGCGTGGCGGCCGTTTCGCGCCAGCGTGGCCCGGTGTCTATGTGGCGGCGTATGTGGCTCTTCATGGCCCGGCGTATGCGGTTTTTTGCTGATATGTCAAAAAAAAATTGTAACTTTGCGGCTAAATATATAAAAGTGACAGCATGGCCTCACTGACGCGGCTCCCGGGCGGGGCGCTTTTAAGTGTGGTCTTGGCGTCGCAGCTGTTATCGATGAATACCAAAAAGAAAGTACTCTACATCTCTCAGGAAGTCACGCCTTACCTTCACGCGTCATACGCCGGCGACCTCTGCCGCGAACTCCCCGCCAAAGTGCAGGAGGGGGGATTCGAGGCCCGCACATTCATGCCCAAATACGGATGCATCAACGAACGGCGCAACCAGTTGCACGAGGTCATCCGCCTCTCGGGGCTGAATCTGCCGGTCGACGATGCCGACCATCCGCTGATCATAAAGGTGGCTACGCTGCAGTCGTCGCGCATGCAGGTGTATTTCATCGATAACGATGATTATTTCCACCACCATGTGGCCACCGACATCGAGATTCGCCAGACGCCCGAAGAGAACGACGAGCGCCTGATATTCTTTACCCGAGGCACCATGGAGACCGTGAAGAAACTGCGCTGGGAGCCCTTTGTGGTGCACTGCTCGGGCTGGGTGACGGCGCTTACTCCCATATATCTCAAGAAGATGTATGCCGATGACCCCACTTTCGCCAGCGCAAAGGTGGTGTATGCGCTTTTCAACGACCGGTTCGATGGAACGCTCGACCCCCGGTTCGCCGAAAAACTGCTCATGGACCAGCTTGAGGGCGCCGACATCGCCACACTTGGCGACGGCCCTGTAGACTGGCTTACCCTAAACAAGCTTGCGATCGACTATGCCGACGGTGTGATCGTGTCGCAGGAGGGTGTGGATCCCGCGCTTGTGGAATATGCGAAAAGCAAAGGCAAACCCGTGCTCGATTACCACGATCCCCGCGCCACAGGGAAACTCGATGCCGCTCCGGTCATCGATTTTTACAACGGGCTCGGCTGACAATCTTCTCGTCTTACAATGAAATCGAAATCACTCGTCAGAATCATGATTGCGGCGGCGGGAAGCGGGAGCGGCAAGACGCTTCTCTCCTGTGCGCTGATGATGCTTTTTTCACAGGAAGGAAAAAGCGTCAGTGCCATCAAGTGCGGGCCGGACTATATCGATCCGATGTTCCATCGGACGGTGCTCGGAGTCCCTTCCCGGAATCTGGACACTTTTTTCACTGGGGAGAGAATGACGAAAAGCCTTTTTGCGCGCGCGGCAGAGGGCGCAGACCTTGCGGTAATGGAGGGCGTGATGGGACTTTACGACGGCCTCGGTGGAATCCGTAAGGAGGGATCGTCCTACCATCTGGCAGAGGTAACGAAGACGCCTGTGATTCTGGTGGTGAACGCACATGGAATGGGGCGTTCCATTCTGCCGGTCATAAGGGGCTTTCTGGACTATGACCGGCATCATCTGATCCGGGGCGTGATCTTAAATCAGACGTCGGTAACATTCTGTGAGACAATCCGTCCCGAAATAGAGCGCGAGCTGTTGCTTCCAGTGCTGGGGTGTCTGCCGAAGTTAAAGGAACTGCACTGGGACAGCAGACATTTAGGACTTGTGATGCCCGAAGAGATTGCGGATGTGAAAAAGCAGATTCAGATGGTGGCGGATACGCTCGGAAAAACGCTTGACTGCGGGAAGCTTCTTGCGATTGCCGCATCCGCAGAAGCGCTGGAGACAGATCCGGTGCCGAAAAAAAAGATTGCGGATGTAAGAATCGGAATTGCAAGAGACGCGGCGTTTGGTTTTTACTATGAGGATAATCTGCAGCTGCTGCGGGAGGCGGGAGCCGAACTGGTGCCGTTCTCTCCGCTGCAGGATGAGAGCCTGCCGGAGGGGATTGCAGGACTGATCTTAGGCGGCGGATATCCGGAACTGCATGCAAAAGCGCTGTCGAAAAACACCCCAATGCGA
Organism: uncultured Porphyromonadaceae bacterium; assembly: GCA_900555165.1. Lineage (GTDB taxonomy): Bacteria > Bacteroidota > Bacteroidia > Bacteroidales > Muribaculaceae > UBA7173. Next base: position 9,213 of record USKE01000050.1, read on the forward strand.
AAAGCGGTGCACGACGCGGTGGCGGACGGTCTGCCGACGATCGCGGAGTGTGGCGGATTCCTCTATCTGCATGAGACGCTCTGTGACGATGAGGGAGTGTGCTATCCGATGGCGGGAGTGATTCCAGCGTCGGCTATAAATACCGGGGAACTGGTGCGCTTCGGCTATGTGATGCTTACGGAAAAGGAGGAGAACTTCCTCCCGGCGGGCGCACAGATTGCGGGGCATGAGTTTCACTATTATGACAGCACGGACAACGGCGTGGGTGCGGTGGCCAAAAAGCCGGTAAACGGAAGATCGTGGGAGTGCGTTCATGAGAGTCCGTCGCAATGGATGGGATTCCCGCATCTATATTATTACTCCAATCCGGAATACGCGTACCGTTTCCTGAAAAAAGCGGCGGACAGAATTTACTTGAAAAAATAAACATGCAATGGTAATATGTTTTTAATTTCATAAAAAAGTAACTGGTGCCGGCGCAAAGGTGTGTGCAGAAGATGCACAGATGAGCCTTTGTACCGGTTAAAAGGGAAACAGGTGTGATTCCTGTACGATCTCGTCACTGCGATTAGGGAGTGCAGATACGAAAGCTTTACGCCACTGGCGCGCATGCGCCGGGAAGGTAAGTATCTTGCATGAGGATCTATCAGCCAGGAAACCTGCCAGTTATGATAGTACAGGAAGAGATTCCGGATCACGAGTAATTGGTCGTACTTTTGTGTGTTGATCAGCTGCTCCGTTTCTATGTTTCATAGAACGGAGTTTCTTTCTGTTGTTTTATGGGAAATATACAATCATCAGCAGGAGGAATTATGAAAAAGAAGACACTGGCACTCTTATTAAGCTGTGCGCTTGCAGCCGGCATGATCGGCGGATGCGGCAGTAAGACAGAGGCAACCACAGAGGAGAACGTGCAGACAGCACAGACAGAGGCTGTTGCGGAGACCGGGACAGAGGCAGTATCCGATCAGGATGCGGCAGATCATGTTGCAGCGCTGATCGATGCAATCTACGTGCAGGAGCGCACGGATGAGACCGATGCGCAGTGTGCAGAGGCAAAGGCGGCATGGGATGCACTGACCGACGCACAGAAGGAACTTGTCGAAGGTGAGAACGCAGATCCGGATTATTTCG
>USKE01000051.1 GCA_900555165.1 uncultured Porphyromonadaceae bacterium
CGCCCGCACAGCCGTTAAAGATGCCTCAGACAAGGCCAACAAAGCCGCCGCTGACGCCTCAAAAGCCGCCAAAGACAAGGTAAATGACCTCCTCAAGAAATAATCCCCACAAGTAACATAAGCCACATACGTTACATAAGTTACATACGTTACATCCCCAACATCACCCACCCAAAAAACACAGCCCCGGCGGAACTCCGCCGGGGCTGCGTGTTTTTACGTTTCAGAACCGTATGCGCGTCATCACCGGAAAATGGTCTGACGGCAGTCTCGGCGTGTACGACGCCACATTAACCCTGAACGGGTCTGAGAAGTCGGCCGGCTCCATCTCGGGCGGCAGCGTTCGGTACGAGTCGGTGAGGATGCCGAACTTCAGCACCTCTACCTGCGGCGACACAAATACATGATCGAGGCGCGAGGCGGTGTACCCCTCGGGGTTGAACGAGCTGAATGTTCCGTTGGGCTCGTAAACCACGGCAGCCGCGTCATGCGCATCCTTGAACACGCCGGCGGCGGGGATGTTCTTGATCAGCTCGCTGTTCTGGTCGATGTTGAAGTCACCGGTCAGGAACACCGGCAACCCCTGCACGCCCAGTTCGCCGATCTTCTGCTGCACGAGCGCCACGCTGTTCTTGCGGGCCTCTACGCCGATATGGTCCATGTGCAGGTTGAAATAGACGAATTCCTTGCCCGAGTCCTTGTGACGGAAATGCCCCCAGGTGCACACGCGCGGACATGCGGCATCCCATCCCATCGAGGGTTTCCCGGGAGTCTCCGACAGCCAGAAGTCGCCCGAATCGAGCAGGTCGAACATGCGGGTGTTGTAGAAAATGGCGGCATGCTCACCCTTGAGTGCGCCGTCGTCACGTCCCACGCCGATATAGGCATAGCCGGGCAGACGTCCTTTCAGTGAGTCGAGCTGGTGGCGCACACCCTCTTGTGTGCCGAAGATGTCAAAGCCATGGAAACGTGCCATGCCGGCAATCCAGGGGAGGCGTCTGCCCCAGCCGTTGCCCTGAACCGAGTCCGAGCCGGCCGGCAGACGGATATTGTAGGTTACCAGATTGAACTCGGCCGGCGCCTTGGGCGCCTCTTTGGCCTTGGGTTTTGCCGTCAGAGCCGATGCGCCGAGCATCATTGCGGCGCCCAGCAAAAAAAGTTTCTTCATGATGTGATGTGGTTAGAAGACAAAAGAGAGTTTATTTTATAGTTTATAGAGTTTAGAAAGTTTAAAGAGTTAAGGGAAATGTGGGGGTGAGAGAGGTCAGAAGGGTTTGCGGTATTTCCCTTCGGTGATGTCGTCGAGGATGCTCAGATACGAGGTGTAGCGCGACTGCGCGATGCGGCTGTCGTCGAGAGCGCGCAGAACGGCGCATCCCGGCTCGTGCGTATGGGTGCAGTTGCCGTAGCGGCATTCGGCCGAGATTCTGAAGATTTCGGGGAAGTAGTGCGACACCTCGGCCTGATCCATCCCTATCGTGCCGAATCCGCGCACGCCCGGAGTGTCGATCAGCCAGCCGCCGCGGTCGCCGGGCAGGGGGCACATCTCCGAGAATGTGGTGGTATGCATCCCCTGGTCGTGCACGTCTGAAATCTCGCCGGTGCGCAGGTCGGCCCCGGGAATGAGGTCGTTGATCAGCGTCGACTTCCCGACACCCGAGTTGCCCGAAATCAGCGTCACCTTTCCGGCAAGGAGTTCGCGCAGTGCGTCGACCCCCTCGCCTGTCTTGGCGGAAAGCGCTATCACGGGGTAGCCTATCGAGCGGTAGAGATATTCCACGGCGTCGAGCAGTTCGCGGTCGTCAGGGTCGGTGAGCAGGTCGGTCTTGTTCAGCACCAGCGCCGCCGGCACGTTGTAGGCCTCGGCAGTGGCCAGAAAGCGGTCGATGAAGGTTGTCGACGTCTCGGGATGCCTGAGCGTGGCCACGATTATGGCCATGTCGAGGTTTGCGCCGAGTATGCTGGCCTCTTTCGAGAGGTTGCTGGCCCGGCGTATTATATAATTGCGCCGGGGCTCGATGGCGGTGATGAAAGCCGCGCCGTCGGGCGCAAGCCGCACCTCCACCCTGTCGCCTACGGCCACGGGATTGGTGGTGCGTATCCCTTTCAGACGGAAATTGCCCTTGATCTTGCACGCCAGTTCGCGGGTCGAGCCGTCGGGCATCGCGGCAAGCACAGTGTACCAGGCACCTGTGTTTCTCACCACAAGCCCCCTGACAAAACCGTTGTCGCCATTGCTGTCGCCCTGCGGCTGACTGTTGCGTTTCTTCTGAGCCATTTCTCGTGTTTGACGGCGTAAAGTTACAAAAAATCCCGCTAACCACCCCTAAAAAACCACATGAATGACATCACCGCGCGCATATGCCTGCATGTTTTGGCAGAAAAAAGATAAGGTTTTGAACCCCAAAGTTTTGTAACTTGTTATAGATATGAAACAAAAATATACGAAACCGGGAAACAGATACAAAAATTACCGAAATTTCTTAAAATTAAAAAATTTGTGTAAATTTGCGGCGTAAATGTACCAATTTCTGGATTTTTGACAACTAACGAATGTTTAACCCGTTAATCAGTTTTTCAATATGAACGCAGAAGCAATCGGATCGTTCGCCGGCCTTGTATGGCAGGCACTCAACGAAACTGACACTCTTGGTCTGAAACAGCTCAAGAAAATCACCAAACTGAAAGACAAAGAGGTCTTCGCAGCCATCGGCTGGCTCGCCCGTGAAGGGAAAATCGACATCCAGTCGAACCCCGACGACGAGAAAGACCTGCTCCTGGCCCTCGTGCAGGACAAATAAGCGCAGGAGAGAAATAAGCAATGATCCCACATCGCGGCGCACCCCCCTTACGGGGCACCGGCCGCGCCAACTACGCTGACGGCGTGTCGGCCGCAACAGGCATTTCCATCACGGAATCGCCGCGCGCGGCAGCACGCCGTCAGCACATAAGTCACATAAGTAACATACGTTACATACGTTACATAAGTCACATTACCCCCATTACCCACCCCCGCCATGCAACTAAACCAGCAGATACCCGACTTCTTAGGCTATGACCTCGACGGCAACCCCGTCTTGGCATCGCAGTTCGAGGGGAAACCCCTCATCATCTACTTCTACCCCAAAGACAACACCCCGGGGTGCACCGCCGAGGCATGCTCGCTGCGCGACGGCAACCGCGAACTCGAGGCGCTGGGCTACACCGTGATCGGCATCAGCAAGGACTCTGCCGCCAGCCACCGCAAGTTCGCCGAGAAACATGCCCTGGATTTCATGCTCCTCTCAGACCCAGAGACTTCCGTGAACCAGGAATTTGGCGTATGGCAGAAGAAGAAAATGGCCGGCCGCGAATACATGGGCACCGTGCGCACCACCTTCGTCACCGATGCCGACCACCGCATCACCCACATAATCACCAAGGTCAACACCAAAGACGCCGCCGGGCAGCTGCTTGAGCTGCTGAAGTGACTTACCCCAGCGAGGCAATCACCCGGGCGTTGGCGCGGTCCACAACCGAGGTGTCTATCGAGTCGAGATAGATCCGGGTGGTTGTCTCCGACCGGTGCCCCATCCCCTGACTGATCACCCCTAATGGCACCCCCACCCTGCGCGCCGCAGTGGCCCAGCTGTGCCGGGCACAGTGCATGGTGAGCGGTATGTCGCACCCCGCCATCGCCGCAAGCCGCTTGAGGTTGCGGTTTATCATATATGCGCGGTTGCGGTAGGTCCTGAGCGGGTCGGCACCGGCATCGGTTATTACCGGCACCAGATACGGCGACCCCGCAGGGTTGCCGTAACGGTCTACTATAGCCTGCATCTCGCGCGTCCAGCGCACGGCAAGCAACTGACCGGTCTTGCGGCGCCGGTAGGTCACATATCCCCGTTTCAGGTCATCGCGCCGCAGAAACGCCAGATCGATGAAACTCATTCCGCGCAGGTAGAAACTGAGCATGAACATATCGCGGGCGTATGCCAGCGCCGGGCGGTGGGCGAGATCCATTTCCCTGAGCCGGCGCATGCACCGTGCCGACAGAGCCCGCTTGCGTGTCATTTCCACACCGGTATATACCCCGCGGAAAGGCCACCGCTGGGTCACTGCCCCTTCGGCCACAGCCCGGTTATAGGCAGCCCTGAGTATGCGCATGTAAAACGATGTGGTGTTGCGCGCCAGTCCGCGCGCCAGCATCCACGCCTCGTAGCGGCGCACTATCGCTGAGGTCAGGCAGTCAATCAATATACTTTCATATCCGGCGAACCGCCCGAAACTTGCCGCTGCGGCGCGGTAGGTCTCGGCGGTGCGCGCATGCCCCTCGGCAGCCAGCGCCGAGGCCACTGTCATGAGATAGCCGGGCAATGAATACCGTCGGCAATAGAGCTTGAACGCATCGGCCACATCATCGGGGGTATAGGGCACGCCGTTGCCGTCAAGCTCTTCGGTAATCAGCATCAGCCGGGCATGTCCCTGTCGCAGGCCGTCGCGCATCCCCTCGGTCTCGGCCCTGCGGGCGGCATCGGCACCGGTGTACGCCGCCGGCAGTGAACGGCGGCCATCCCATTCGGCACTGCTTATTCTGTAAGGTGTGGCGATGCGTCTCACCGCGCGTCCCTGTGCAATCTGATAATAAACCGTTCCCATGTCCGTCCCGTCGCCCGAAAGGAGGAATTTCACTTTTACCGTTGTCATGATCTTGTATGTTTTGGTTATCACTGTAAAGATAAAGGTGGGAAAACTTTTTATTGGCAGCAGGTAAAATCGTAGGAAATAACGCGGAACACCATAATCAGGAATTAGCTATTTTAACATGTCACCATAGCTCAAATTAACAAGATTTAACAATTGGGGGGGTAAAAATGTGAATTTATGTTTACCTTTGTGTCGATTTGTATGCCAAAAAATCTACAATCCATAACTCACATAGTGTAAGGATGTTAGATAATACCAAATCATCACGTCATGACTTATGCTTTAACCCGCATTATTTTATCTGACAACACTATACCGACTAAAAACACAATAATCAATATAAATCTTTAACTAAACCCCACCCCAAATGCAAAAAAAGATACTTGCATCTATCTTGGTGACACCGCTGGCTTTCAACGCCTTGGCCGACGCCAACTTAGACTATCTTAAGGATCCCTCGCAGTGGACAGAGTCAGGTATCAGCGGCGACGCTGATGTCTTCACCGACACCGAGGGCGGTTACAAAGCCGAATCTGTAATCGGTATCGGCACCTTCACGCAGACCATCAAGAATCTGCCCAAAGGCACATACCGTGTCTCTCTCCAGAACCCTGAAAACGCACAGGTTACAGTAAAGATCGGCGCACAGGAAATCAAGCCCGGCACCGATACGTTCGAATTCAACATCAGCCTGGAGAAAGCCGACGTCACCATCACAATCGCCGCCATCGACCAGTCGAAGACCTACTCATTCGCCAACCCGACACTTGAGCTGGTTTACGATTTCGACGCACAGCAGACACTGCTGACCGACGCCCTCGGCGCCGTGACTCTCGAGACCGTGAACCCCGACGACAAGAGCGCCGAGGCCGTACAGCTCCGCAAGGACAAGGCCGCCCTCGAAAGCCGCATCGCCGCCATCACCGGCAATATCGCCGAGCTTGACAACGAAACTCTCGACACCTACAAGAAGTTCCATCTCTACAACACCCCCAACGACATCGCAGCCGCAATCACACAGCTTGCCGCCGATGCCAAGTCTTACAACGACAGGGTTACAGCAGAGAACGACCTCTACGACACCATCAAGGCCAACACCGACGCAAAGACCGCTCTTCTCGCCGGCGCGACCGACCTGCGCACCGCCCTGCAGGCCGTGCAGACCAAGATCAACGCCACCAACAACGACTACGTCAAGGAACAGTGCAATCCCGGCGTGACTGTAATCGGCAACGAGATCACTGCCTACGAGAATGCCATCAAAGAGGCATACAAAGACCTCACTAAGAAAGGCATCACTTTCGACGCCGCCCAGCATGGCGTAATCAGCCAGGAAATCTCAGACCTCAGCAACAAGGTTGACCAGGCTCTCGCCGACTGGAACGCATACCAGGCATTCCAGCAGAAGAAGGTAGAGCTGATGACCGCCTTCGACCAGGCCTGGACCCTCATCGCCGAACTCAAGGGTATCGAAGGTTTCGACACCATCTATACCCAGATGATTTCGGTATGGCAGACCCAGATCAACGACAAGTACAACGACACGCTTAACGGTTTCGGCATCAAGACGGATGTAATCGAGGGCGCCGCCGGTTTTGTAACCGATGACATCGCCAACGCAGAGGCCGCCATCAAGTTCATCAACAACGTGCTTGCCGCCGCACAGGAAATGGTAAAGAACCAGAACGACGCCATGACCGCCGCCAACTCGGCATACGACGCCGTTGCTACCCGTTTCAACACCTTCCTGCACAAGCTCGTTCCTGAGCAGTACGCCGCCCAGTACCAGCAGCAAATCGCCGACATCCGCGAGGCTCTCGCCAGCGTGCGCACCAACATCGACGAGGAGTACACACGCCACAACCTCACCGCCGAGGACTACGAGACCGCACTGGCCGACATCACCGCCCAGATCGACGACCTCGAGGAATTCCTCACCCACACTACCCCGCTGATCACCCTGGCACAGGATCTGGCCGCCCTCAAAGTATATATCATCGAAGAGTCGAAGAAAGCCGACCTGAAGAACACCGAGGGTGAGACCATCGTCGACATCTACTCGAAATTCCTCGGCACATTCGAATCGCTCCAGGGCTCGATCGACGACCTCACGCTTGAATCCACACCCGAAGAGATCAAGGTAGTGGCCGACGGTATCGCCGCCGAGAAGGTGAACGCCAAGAACCTCATCGACGCCTTCGAAGCCGCCAATGTCGCAGTCAAGGCCTTCGCCGCCGACCTCAACACCCTCAAGGGCGTGGTTGACGCAAAAGAGATTTTCAAAGGCAGCGCTTACAACAAGAACACCTTCCTCAACGGCACCTACAAGGGCCTGACCAACGACCTCGCCGGGTTCAATGATGACCTGACCGCGGCCGCCGCCCTCAACGCCCAGGATTGCTATGAGGCCGCCAAGGCACTGTCGGAAACAATCGCCCAGTACGACGCCGAGACCCGGGTAGACAACGCCACCAAAGAGTTCGAGACCGACGCCACCGAGGCCAACTACAAGGTTGTGGAGAATCTGCTTGCACAGACCAAGACCAACCAGGCCACCGGCGAATATCTCTACAAAGAGACAATCGACTTCACGGCCGTGGATACCGAGCTGGCCCGCATCGACGGCAACCTCGACACAGCCGAAGGCACCACTCCCACCCCCGTCAAGGACTTCACTCAGGTCGACAAAGATCTCAAGGAACTTATCACCGACATCAACGGAATCCAGGCCGAAATCGACGCCCTCAAGGCCAACGAAAAGGCATATCAGGATCTCTGGAACCTCGCCACTCCGAATCTCGACGACCTGCTGGCCGAGCTTATCCAGCACAACATCGACACATCGCTCACACCGGCCGAGGAATATTACGCCAACCTTATCAACGGTGACGACAACGCATCGAGCCTCGCCGCCCAGATCCAGAAGATCAAGGACGCCATCGATGCCGCCCACACCGGCAAGACAGCTGTCGAGGAGAAAGATGCCCTCACTGCCGACATCACCGCCATGGAGAACGCCATCGGCGCAATGAAACAGGCCATCACCGACAACGAGACTGCCCACAACGCACAGCTCGCCGCCTCTGACCGCATCCGCAAGACCATCAACGACTACATCGACGAGATCAACGACGCCGCAATCGCAAGCGGCGCTCCCGCCAGCCTCGTAGCCGACTGGATCTCGGCCCTGAACGGCCTGCTCAAAGAGGGCGCCACCGTCAACGATGTGGATGTCACCGGTCTCGTGCCCGTTGACCGCGATGTCAATCAGGCATACGGCGAAGGCGCATCGCAGAGCAACGACAGCGACTTCCAGGCATATTACAAGGCCATCGAGGATGCCGCAAACGCCATATACAGCGATTACGACAACCAGTACGGCCAGCGCGTCTTCGACACCAACGCCAACACCACCCAGGGTTGGGCAGGCACGCTCAACGACATGAACAAGGCCTACACCGACGCCATCAACACCTACAACGACTTCACCTACAAGCTGCACAACGAGAATTACCGTGCGGTAATCATCCCCGTTGTCAAGACCCACGAGGGCATTTTCCAGTACTATCAGGAGATCGCCCAGGTCAACGAGGCGTTCAAGACATGGCTCGCCGACCAGAACAGCGCCAAGCATGTCATCACCGAGGCCGAATATGCCGCACAGGTGAAGACCGCCACCGACCTCATCGCCGAAATCAACGGCAAGGTCGACCTGATGGTACAGCAGGTGAACGCCGCCGCCGTAAACTACTACAACACACTTTACGGCCAGTGTTTCTTCGCCATCAACCAGGCAAAGACCACACTCGAGAACGCCGGTCTCACCACCGCCGAGGCTGTGAAGGCTCTTGCCAACGCACAGGGCTATCTCGACGCCGCCAACTCGATGCATGCCGCCGCAGTGGCAGAGAATCCCGGCAACATCATACTGCCTATGGACAACGTTGCCGACCAGCTTGACCTGGTGCAGCCCGCTATCGACCTCAACAGCGCCGCACTCGGCAAATGGGACGCAAGTTTCGCCGACGCCACCGCCGCCTTCAACGCACTTGGCGAGCGCCTCGACAAATGCGGCGAGACCATCAAGAACGCCAATATCGCCGCCCTCGTGGCTCATGTCGTTGCCGCCGATGCTCTTGATTACGCCGCCCAGAACGACAAGTCGCTCATCGACAATCTCAAGGCACAGCTCGACCAGCTCGCCCAGATTCTCGCCGACGCCGAAAACATCGTCACGGCAGCCGAACAGCTCAAGGCCAATATCGACGCCGAGAACGCCGCTCACGATAACTACTATAACATAGTCATCCCCGGTCTTGAAGACGCCTACAAGGCTCTCGTAGAGTATGTGAACTCGCTGTCGAGCGCCGAGGAGACCAACCTCCAGGCCGCCAAGGTGGCAGTCGACAATGTGAAGGAAGTGATTGCACGCAACCACGACCAGCTCACCGTTCCTGCCAACGAAACCGCCATCAACAACGCCATCACAGCCGCTTACGGCCAGATTGACGCCGCATACCTCACCGCCTTCGGTTTCGAGAAAGACGCCCTGAACAAACTGCTTGCCGACACCAAGGTAGCGTTCAACAACAGCAAGGTCAACGGCAATCTCGACACCGCTACGCTCAACGGCTACGACGAGGCTATCCGCCAGCTTGACGGCAAGATCCAGGTGATGACCAACGGCATCACCGTCGCCGACAAGGATACCTTCCGCACCAACGCCCAGGCTTACGCCCAGCAGCTCAGCGACATCTACGTGGCGCTGATGAAGTCGTACACCATCGTCGAGAGCGACCAGGTTGTAAGCGGCGGCGACCCGCTGCCCGGCATCATCGATGCTCTGCAGGCCCAGTTCGACAAAACCGAGACTGCCATCAGCGAAGCCCAGGCTGTGCTTGACGGCGCATCTGACGAGGCCAAGGCCCTCATGGGCGATGCCGTACAGCAGTACGCCGACGAGCTCACCGCCCTCAGCACCGCTCTGGGCAACCAGAAGAGCGGCTGGGAGGCCGACGGCAATGTCGTTGTAATCAGCAAGGACAAATACGCCCAGGCAATGACCGACATCCTCGGCCAGGCTGACAACCTGAAGACACAGATCAGCAATGCCGTACAGACCGCCCAGCAGGAGGCCGACCGCCGTGCCGCCAGCGACGCCCAGTACGACGCCCTCAACACCGAGCTGCAGGGTTACCGCGACACTCTCGAGGCTCTCCGCACTACTGCCGAAGAGTTCGGCGTACTCGACCGCTACGAGGGTATGCTCGACAACATCGAGCGCATGATCAACGTGGCTCAGGACGACATCGACGCACTGAAACCCGCCTACGGACTCACTGCCCAGACCCAGCTCACCAACAAGAGCGCAATTACCTCTCAGCTTGCATCGGCAACCGCCAACATCCCTGCAGCCAACGAGGTGCTGAAGGCACGCGCCGCCGTAGAGTCGGCCATGGATGCTGTCATCGGCAATATCGTTCCCTCGGTCAAGAGCGAACTCGAGACCAAGGTCAACGACCTCATCACCCGTTACAACAACCTGTATGACGCAGTAGCGGCAAGCACGACATTCAACCCCGACCAGCTCGATGAGTTCATAAACACCCTGGCCGGCTACCGC
>USKE01000052.1 GCA_900555165.1 uncultured Porphyromonadaceae bacterium
ATACCCCCAACCCAAGGCCGGCGCTTGGGGGGGCACGCGCCGCGCCAAAGAGCAGGCACAGGCCGAGAAACTCAGCAAGTTCGTAGAGACCAAGGTGGCCGACGAGCCGTCGGGTGTCACCCCCGGCGAGACCCCGACAGGCAACCGCATAAACCTGGTGCTGGCATATCTGCCGGTAGAGGCGAAACATCTCAACACCACCACGTTCGAGGCATATCTGGTCAATGACTCGAACTACTATATGTATTTCACCTACCTTTCGCGTGCCGATGACGAGCAGGGGTGGACAACCCGCTTCGCCGGCATGATCGAGCCGAACATACAGCTGTTCCTTGAGGAGCTTACAGGCGAACAGGCCGGGCGCCTCGACCGCGTGGCCGTGCAGTATGTGGCCTTCAAGCGCGACAAGGAGTTTGCCCTGAAAGCTCCGGTGGCAGTGGAGGCACATCTCGACACCACCAAGTTCTTCAAACTGCACTGTTTCCGCGACAACCGTTACTTCGACGAGAAGGTGCTGCCGGTCGACATCGTGATAAACGATGTGCCCCAGCGCCCGATGGTGATCAGCTCGGCCTCGGTAGAGGATGCCATGCGCCAGAAGAAGGAGGCCGACCGTCAGAGCCGCCGCCAGCCCCGCCCCGTCAGCCACAAGAAGAGTCCCGACCTTATCGAGGTCGACCTGCATGTGTCGGCTCTGCTCGACACCACCGCCGGGCTCTCGAACGCCGACATCCTCAATTACCAGATCGACACCTTCCGCCGCGTGATGGACGAGAACCTCTCGCGCAAGGGCACCCGTATCGTATTCATCCACGGCAAGGGTGAGGGTGTTTTGCGCCAGGCGCTGATGAAAGAACTGTCGCACCGCTACAAGGGGCATGACGTGCAGGATGCCTCGTTCCGCGAATACGGTTACGGCGCCACCCAGGTGACCATACGATGATACTCTGCTTTACCGGAACCGGCAACTCGCGCCTCGTGGCGCTTGAGCTGCAGCGTCACATCGGCGGCGAGGTCGTGATGCTGTGCGGCGACCTGCTCACCAACCCGTCGGGTACGGTGCTTGAGGTGCCTGCGGGCGAGCCGGTTGTGTGGGTGTGCCCTGTGTACAGCTGGGGCCTTCCCCCGGTGGTGAACCGGTTCATACGCCGCTCAAAGATAAAGGGTGCGCACGAGGCGCCCCACTTCCTGGTGTGCACCTGCGGCGACGACGTGGGGCGTGCCGACGACCGCTGGCGCAAGCTGGTAGGGCGACGCGGATGGTCGCCGCGCGGAGCGTTCTCCGTGACCATGCCCAACACCTACGTGTGCATGAGCGGTTTCGACACCGACACCCCCGAGGTGGCCGATGCCAAGGTGGCGGCCATGCCTGAGCGTGTGGCCGGGATTGCCCCGCGCATCCGTGCCGGCTTTGCCGAGAGTGATGTCACACGCGGCTCGTGGGCGTGGATGAAGACCTGGGTCATCTACCCGCTGTTCTGCGCCACCTGCATGTCGCCAAAGCCGTTCCACACCACTGCCGACTGTATTTCGTGCGGTCTCTGCGCCCGCTCATGCCCTACGGGCAACATCACCATGGCCGACGGGCACCCCGTCTGGGGGCGCGACTGCGCCCTCTGTCTGCGCTGTTTCCACATCTGCCCCAGGCACGCCGTGCAGTATGGCCGCGAGACCGCGGCCAAAGGCCAGTCAAGCAATTTGCAGCTTTAGAGGTTTATGGGGCTTTAAAGTCTTTAGGGTCTTTAGGGTCTTTAGGGTCGCTAAAGATTCTAAAGACCCTAAAGACCCTGTTGTTTAGTTGTTGGCGTCAGCCTTTGAGGGGGGTGATGCGCACGCGGGTATTTTTCAGTTTCTGGGGGGCGAGGATGTCGGCCAGTTTGGCGGCTTTCGCGCGTGGCACGGCCACGATGGCCCAGTGGTCGTAGACGGCGATCTTGCCCACTTCATCTTTGGCGAGGCCGCCGGCCTTCATCAGGTAGCCGGCGATGTCGCCACGCGAGATTTTCTCTTTTTTGCCGGCGTTGATGTAAAGGGTGGCCACGTCAGAGCGGATGCCGTCGGCCGACACGCCCTTGGGGAAATACTCGCGGTCGTAGTTCACGAATTCGGGGATGTTCTCGTCGTCGGCAAGGATTACGTATGCCGTTCCCGATGCTCCCATGCGGGCGGTGCGGCCGTTGCGGTGCGTCCAGCTCTCGGGGGTAAGGGGCGTGTGGTAGTGTATCACATAGTCTACGGCGTCGATGTCGAGGCCGCGTGCGCTGAGGTCGGTGGTGACCAGCACGGGGGTGGTGCCGTTGTTGAGCAGGTCTACGGCGAGCTGGCGTTCACGCTGTTCGAGGCCGCCGTGGTATAGCCCCACCGGCAGATTCACCTCTTTCAGATGGTTGTAGACACGCTCGGCGGCATCGCGGTGGTTCACGAACACAAGCGCGCGGCCGTTGGGCAACGCCTCAAGCAGGGCGGTCAAAGTGTCGAGCTTGTCGCGTGTGGGTGAGGTGACGCGCACGGTCTGCAGCCGGCCCGAGGGGCCGTGAGCGGTGAAATCGAATGTCGACGCGCCTTTCAGCGGTATGAAGTCGGGGATGTCACCCAGGCGTGTGGCCGAAGTGAGGGTGACGAGCCGCAGGGCCTTCATGCGGGTGACGATGCGTTTCATCTCGTCGAGGAATCCGAGTTCGAGCATCTTGTCGTACTCGTCGATGACGAGGGCGCCGGTGTCGGCCACGCTGAGGTTGCCGCGGCGGATATGGTCGAGCAGGCGCCCCGGGGTGGCCACGATGATGTCGGGGGTGACCGAAAGCGAGTTATCCTCGTCCTCCATCGTGTGGCCGCCGTAGAACGCCACAGTCTTGAGTCCGGCCGCCACGGGGCGTATCACGTTGGCTATCTGTATGACCAGCTCGCGCGCCGGGGCCAGTATCACGGCCTGGATGCGCCCTGCCGAGGGGGTGAGCTCGCGCAACAGCCTGATGGTGAACGCCACCGTCTTTCCCGACCCCGTGGGGGCCAACAGAATCAGACGCGACGCGGCGTCGGCCGCCATCTGCATCTGCATGTCGTTTAGCGCCGTGATGCCGTGGGCGTCAGCCAGGCGTTGCTTTATGGTCTTGATATCCATTGTGGTATGCTTTTATCGTGAGATTACCATGTATTCGCCGGTAGTGCGCGGCGTGCACGCGTAGCGGGTCAGGCCGTAGCCGTCGTCAAGGGCCGGCCCCGATGTGGGGGTGCCACCGTTGGTATAGATCGAATAGCGGCTGTGGCACTTGGGGCAGTAGGCGTCATGCTTGTCTTCGTCGACGACGATGCGCACATCCTGCCGTGCCTCAACGGGGCATGCCAGGTCGAACGCCTGCGGCGTGTTGTGCACGTCGGCCACCAGCAGTACGCCCCCGAACCCGGTCTGGCTCAGCGCCGTGTAGGGGAAGTTGGCCGGTTTCCGTTCTGATTTTATGAACGAGCGGTGGTCGGGCGTGGCCGTCACGCCGTAGAGGCGCCATTCGGCCTCGGAGGGGAACGCTATGTACACCGGCGCCGGGGGGATGCGGTTGTCGTCCAGGCGGTCGCACCCGTAGAAAACGGTAATCGCCGCAATTGCGGCGATTACCATATATGATATGTGTGATACAGTCTTCGTGTGCATATTGTACACTAATAACGGATGCGCGGCGTCAATTGTTGAGCGTGGCGATGAGCGAGCCGAGCTGGTCGGCGGCTTTCTGCAGCTGGGGCCCGACGAGCGGACGCAGCATAGCGGGAATCTCCACGTCGATGGCGGCGGTGACCGTCGATGACGTATCGCCGGCCGGGATGATGTCGAGTGCCAGCGTCAGGGGCACCGGCGACGACTCCGTGCCGAAGACAATGCGCTCCGGTGCGTGGCGCTCCATTACCTTGAAGGTGATGTCGCCCACCTGCGGGGTCTGGATCTTGAACGAGTCGGCGGTGAACTCCACGCTGCCCACTTTCTCGCGCTGGTCGGCGGGGAGGCGGTCAAGAGCATCCTGCAGGCGGCTCAGGTCGGTGAACCGCTCGGCGGCGGGGCGGTTTATCACCGCAGGCTTTGATTTATACTGTGCCATCAGTAATCAGTCGATAGTTGTGATGTCGCGACCGGGGTTCCAGTTGGCGGGATCCTCGCGCCACTCCTGCAGGGTCTTCAGGTCTTTCTCGCGGATGAAACCGGTCTCGAGCGCCACCTGCAGCATGGCCTCGTAGTTCGAGAGGGTGGTGAGTTTCACGCCGGCCTCCTTGAAAGCCTCGTCGGCCACGGGGAAACCGTAGGTGAACATGGCTACCATGCCCACCACGTCGGCACCTGCCAGGCGCACGGCCTCGGCGGCCTTGAGCGAGCTTTTGCCGGTCGAGATCAGGTCTTCGATCACCACTACTTTCTGACCCGGTTTCAGAGTGCCCTCGATGAGGTTCTCAAGACCGTGGTCCTTGGGGGTCGAGCGCACGTAAACGTAGGGGAGGCCAAGTTCGTCGGCCACCAGGGCGCCCTGGGCGATGGCACCTGTGGCCACGCCGGCGATGGCGTCGACCTGCGGATACTGCTCAAGAATCAGGCGGCACAGCTCGATCTTGATGAACGAGCGGATGTCGGGGTACGACAGTGTCTTGCGGTTGTCGGTGTAGATGGGCGACGACCACCCCGAGGCCCATGTGAACGGCATCTCGGGCTGTAACTGTATGGCGCTGATTTTGAGAAGTTTCTCTGCAAGAAGTTTTTCAAGTGTCATCATAATAGGCAAATTTTTGACAAAGTTACTTATTTTTTTTGTCATCACCGCCACCGCCGCCATTTTCCGCCCCCTTTTTTAATCTTTTTTTATCACGGCACGCCTCACCGGGTGCTGAAATCATTGGAGGTCGCGTTGTCACGCATGCTGAGCCTCTATATGCCGTCTGGTTTCAGGGTTGCCGGCAGGAATTAATGCTTTCAGAATGTCTCACACATCAGACATTGACGAAGAGACATCTGCGTTATTCCGTCGTAATCCTTAGGCTTTGTTATTAGATCCATCGAAACGACATATTTCGGATAGTTGTCATGAATTTTCAGAAGATTTCCGAATTCTCTTGCAATTGTGTTTTCATCCGCCAGCAGATAGCACACCTGCATATAAATCGTTTTCCCCCCCTTCTCTGCCACGAAATCAATTTCTCCGGCAGGCAAAGTGCCGATCCTTATTTTGTAGCCGAGATTCTTCAGGTGGAGATACACCGCATTTTCCATTAATTTCTCAATATCACCCGAACGATTGTTTCCGACAAGCAGATTGCGAAGCCCCAAATCTTCAAAGTAATATTTGTCATTACTCTCCAGTAGTCGTTTCCCGTGGATGTCGTAACGAGACACCTTGTTTATGATATATGCGTTTGTGGCGGCTCTGAGATAGTTTATCGCAGACATCGGGGTAAGATCCACGCGATGTGCTTTCAGGTATTTTGACAAGGAGGTCGCCGACACAAGCTGTCCGGTATTGTCGCTTATGAACGTCATGAGGTTTTCAAAAAGAGTGACATTCCTCAGGTTCTCGCGCTGTATCACGTCTTTCAGCACAATGGTGTTGTAGATATTCTGTATATATTCCCAGACCATATCTTCATTTTCAAGCCCAAGACGATATAGATGAGGCAGGCCACCGTATGACAGATAGCTGTCAAGGCTTTCCGCGGTGTCATCGAGATTGTGGAAACGGAGAAATTCCTTGTATGACAGGCTTTGGATATGTATGTCAATATACCTTCCGCTCAGATAAGTGGACAGTTCCGATGACAGCATTTTGGCATTGCTTCCGGTGACGATTATCTGGCATTCATCATCCGAGTTCAGACTGCGCAAGGTATTCTCGAACCCGTCAATATCCTGCACTTCATCAATGAGAAGATAGTTGTCGGCGGCGTCGCTGAATTTGTCAGACAGATACGCTGATAAGTCTACGTCATTTCTGATGTCTGCAAATTTCTTCTTTTCCTTATTGATATATACGATATTGGCATCGGGATCCATCTCTTTGATAACAACCGCAAGTTGCCGCAAGACATAGCTTTTGCCAACACGTCGCTGCCCGGTGAGTGCAATCATTACGCCCTTTCCCAAATAACGGAGAATATGTTCGATATATGTCTGTCGTGCTATCAGTTCCATTGCGCAAAGATAGCGATTTTATCAATCATATCTAATAAAAATGCCATAAAATACAGTTTTGTAAACTGTAATTTATAAAACTGAATTTTCGTGAGCTCGTTTTTTCTACTTGTGCTATTGATGTGTGTTACGAAGATTGTTCAATCTGTGGGTAAAATTTAATTTTTTTATTGTGTTTCATAGAGGGACAATGTTTTCGATGTAATATCAGCGGGTGCTGAAATCATTGGAGGTCGCGTTGTCACGCATGCTGAGCCGCTTGCCGAACCGCATGGAGAACCTTACGATAAATGCCGTCTGGTTTCCGAGCTGGCGATAGGAGGTGGAATACAGCGGGCACTCATACCGGTTGTTGTTACGGTGGTTGAATGCGTTGTAGACAAACAGGTCTACGCGGCCGCCGAATGTAAATTCCTTGCCGAGCCCTGCATCAATCCTTACATATCCGTCGGTGTGTGACAAGGGCAGACGCACAGGTGTGAAATAGATCGCTGTAAGACTCAGGTTCCAGCTGCGGTCGTGCGTGAAATATATGTTGTTGTCGAGGGTGATGTCTCCGCTCCATGTCTTGATGTGCGGTGCCACAAGCGACTCGGATAGGGTGCCGTTGTCATAGGCATGATGGCTCCCGGTTGCCGTGACCCTGAAAATCCAGCGGTTGTCAAACAGGTAGTCCATATATCCGGCCACAATCCTGACCTCGCGGTCGTCGTCACCCTCGGCATATCTATAGGCGGTAATGCCGTCGGGGTCGGTTATCTGGCTCATCAGCGGGGTGTTGGTGGATATTTTTCCGATCAGGCCGAGCGATATTTTCTGACGCAATATGTAAAACAGCGTCAGATTATGGAGGACTGATGCCTTGAGCTGCGGATTGCCGGCGGTGTACGATGTGGGTGTGAGCCATGTACGCAACGGGTTGGTATATGTGTAATAGGGCTGTTGCACATCCATCGTATATCCCAGATTGATTATATGTGCGGGTGAAAGATTCAGACTCAACGATGCCGTCGGCAGAATGTACAGGTCATGGAATTCATGGTCGGAACGCTCGCCGGTTTCCGATATCTTTCGGCGGTACATGCGTCCGCGCAGGCCGGCGGAAACGCCGACAGTATTCGAGAACGTATATTCGGCTGAAACAAACAGGTCACCGTTGTCCTGATTCTGGCGTATCTCATCGGAAACAAGACCAGAAAAGTCCTGCCGCCGACGTATACGGTCAGCAAACAGGTTCAGGCCGAAATCGGTAATCAGCCTGTCATTCCATACGCGTGAATATGTGACGCTGCCCTGGTATGAATCGCTCCGGATATCGGTTGAATAATCCTGAAGTGAGGATGTCGGGGTATAGTTCCGGTGTTTCGTTTCACGGTCAGTGTCATAGGCGACTCTGCCCCACAGCCGTGAGCCTGCCGAGTCAAGTTCATGATCGTAATTTACGGTGAAAATCATGTGGGGACGGCTGAAGGGTCTGCGTATGCGGGCATACGTGGGCTCAGTGACGTTCGCCGGTGAATAGGTCGACCAGGTGGAATCTTTTCCAAGACTGTAATCGGCAATTACGTCGACCTTCACCCCCAGAGAGTTGTTATGGCCGAGGTTCACGCCTGCTCCGAGGGCGCCGTGTATCTTGCTCGCAAATTCCCTGCCGCGGTTTCTTGTGTGCCGCGTTTGCCATGTATTGTCGGCCGACTCGTCATTGAGTGTATAAAGGCTTGTGCTCTCCAGTTTTTTAGAATCCTCGATGAACGCTAAGTTGGCCGAGAACTGCCAGTTGTCATATTCGGCGCCTATCCATCCCTGCTGCCGGGATGAGAGCATGGTGTTCATGAGATGCAGGTTTATATCCGCAGTGCCGGTCATGCCTGTACGTGGCGCAAGCACTACGTTCACGATGCGTCCATACTCCTGATAGGCCGGTCCCGGAGTAAGCCATATCTCTACGCGCCGGACTCGTGCGGCGTCTGACGCCCTGAGCATCTCTATTACCCCTGACTGCGGCATGACTGGCTCTTTCCCGTTGATGAATATGGTACACCCCTCCATCCCCAGGATTCCGATATCATCTTTGCCGGGTGTGATTCTGAGCAACGGCACCATATCAAGCAGTTCAAATGAATTATGTGCGATATCGCGCAGGTTACCCGGGATGAATGAGAATTTGCCGGGAGATGCCTGCATCAGATTTGCCGTCACAGTCACCTCGTCAAGCATGACGGGCAGTTTGTCGAGTCGCAATATGTTGTTTCTATCAGATACGGCCGGTGTGGTCACAGGCGTGAACCCGGCTCCCTCGGCTCTCAATATAAGTTTGCCTCGTATATCGGTTGATAAATCAAAGTTACCGAGGCTGTCGGTGACACTTCCTGCCACATAAATGCTGTCAGGCAGAGACAGTGCCACCACAGCTATGTCGGGCAATGTGTTGCCGTCGGCATCTGTCACCGTTCCACGGATGGATGCGGAAATCAGCTGTGGGAACGATAGCCATATCAGACAAAAAAGAGATACGAGGATGGTTCCTTTGTAACGCAGATATGTGGTTATGGGGTGTATGTGATTGAGTAGATACATTGTAATCGGTAGTTAGACGATTCCATATACTGACACAAAGATATGCAGTTGTATCCCGGAATCCAAATGTTATTTGTTTTTTTAATTTATGAATGAAAGATGTGGAAATATGCAGTGAATATGAGGAGTGGAGGCGGTGGTAAATGGCGGTTTCGGTGTGAGGCGGCCGTTACTCGGGTTTAGATGGGGTGGGGGCATCTGACGGGGTGGCAGCAGGGGAGGCATCTGACCGGGTGGCGGGGATTCGTTCCTTTCTATACACGAAGCATGGTATATACAATGCCGGAATTCCTGGAGCGTCGTTATAATCCTCAATCACGTACTATTTTATCTGTAATTTCTCTTGTAAGTTATGTATTGACCAAAGTAGCCGTAACTGTTTATGCCGGTGGCCTCGTATTCCAACAAGTATTCGGTATCAAAGAGCTTTGGGGAATTGATTTCTTCTGGATTGCAGCTATCGGTCTGGTAGTGTTAACTGCGCTTTATACTATCTTCGGTGGTATGAAATCAGTTCTTTACACTTCTGTTCTTCAAACCCCTATCCTACTGCTAGGATCATTAATAATTCTAGTGCTCGGTTTCAAAGAATTAGGTGGATGGGACGAAATGATGAGAGTCTGCGGCGCTGTTACTGTAAATGATTACGGTGATACAATGACTAACCTGATTCGTAGCAACGATGATGCAAACTTCCCTTGGTTGGGTGCTTTGATCGGTTCGGCTATTATCGGTTTCTGGTACTGGTGTACCGACCAGTTCATCGTACAACGTGTACTTTCAGGTAAAAATGAAATGGAAGCTCGTCGTGGTACTATTTTCGGTGCTTATCTGAAACTGCTACCCGTATTCCTTTTCTTGATTCCTGGTATGATTGCATTTGCATTACATCAAAAATATATCGGTGCCGGTGGTGAAGGTTTCTTACCGATGCTGGCTAACGGAACAGCAAATGCTGATGCCGCCTTCCCGACATTAGTAGCCAAATTACTTCCTGCGGGCGTGAAAGGTTTGGTAGTATGTGGTATTCTTGCCGCTTTGATGAGTTCCCTTGCATCTCTGTTTAACTCATCAGCCATGTTGTTTACTATCGACTTTTACAAACGTTTCAAACCGGAAACTCCGGAAAAGAAGCTGGTGGGTATCGGTCAGATTGCAACAATTGTAATCGTTGTTTTAGGTATTCTTTGGATTCCTATCATGCGTAGTGTAGGTGATGTACTTTATACTTACTTGCAGGATGTTCAGTCTGTATTGGCACCAGGTATCGCTGCCGCTTTCTTACTGGGGATCTGCTGGAAACGTACTTCCGCCCAGGGTGGTATGTGGGGATTGATCGCCGGTATGATCATCGGTCTGACTCGTCTGGGTGCCAAAGTATATTACAGCAACGCAGGTGAAGTGGCAGATTCTACCTTCAAATATTTGTTCTACGATATG
>USKE01000053.1 GCA_900555165.1 uncultured Porphyromonadaceae bacterium
CCCTCTCGGGCGGCGAGAACCAGCGCGTGAAACTGGCCACCGAGCTTGCACGCCCCTCGTCGCGCCATGCGCTTTATATACTCGACGAGCCAACCACCGGTCTGCATTTCGCCGATGTAGCCACCCTGCTGGCGCTGTTGCGCCGTCTCGTAGACCGCGGCAACACGGTGCTTGTCATCGAGCACAACACCGACGTCATAAACGCCGCTGACTATATCGTTGACATGGGCCCGGGGGGCGGACGCATGGGCGGACGCATCGTGGCCGCCGGCACCCCCGCCGAAATCGCCGCCACCTCCTCGCCCACGGCACCGTTTATCGAGACGGCACAGGGTGCTTGACGGCATATTTTGCCGATTTCGGAATATTTGTTAATTTTGCACTGAAGTCACAGACAGCGTCAGCATAAAGGCGCACGTCGCGACACACCATATAATTCCACAGCAATGAAAGGCAGTGTAATCATAAGATTCATAATTGTCGGAGCCGTATGGCTCGGGCTCTGCGCCATTCTGCTGGCCAGACTGATAGGCTCGGGCCAGCCGGTGACTATGCTGTCGCTGTTTCCGATAGTGGCATCGGGCGTTATCGTGTTTGTGCCTTTATATAAGAAATATGTCAGAAAACGAGACTAAATATCCGTTGCTGTCGGCAATCGACTCGCCGGCCGACCTGCGTCGGCTCAGCGAGGACCAGCTCCCCGCCGTATGCCGCGACATGCGCCGGTTTCTGATCGACTCGCTGTCGAAGAATCCGGGCCATTTCGCGTCAAGCATGGGAGCTGTGGAACTTACCGTGGCACTGCACTACGTGCTTGACACCCCAAACGACCTCATCGTGTGGGATGTCGGCCACCAGGCATACGGTCACAAACTGCTCACCGGGCGCCGCGACCGTTTCGCCGGCAACCGCAAGCTCAACGGCCTCAGCGGTTTCCCCAACCCTGACGAAAGTCCCTACGATACCTTCTCGGCCGGACATGCGTCGAACTCGATTTCGGCGGCTCTGGGCATGGCCGTGGCAACGGAACTCAACGGCGACAATCCGCGCCGCATAGTCACCGCCGTAATCGGCGACGCCTCGATAGCCGGAGGACTCGCCTTCGAGGGGATAAACAACGCCGCAGGCACACCCAACAACCTGCTCATCGTACTGAACGACAACAACTGGTCGATTGACCAGAACGTGGGGTCGATGCACCGGTATCTGGCGCGCGTGACATCGTCGAAAGGATACAACCGCCTGCGGTTCAAGGCGTTCAAATTCTTCAAAAAACTCGGTCTCGTATCGGAGTCGGGCCGCGGACGCATCATGCGCCTCAACAACTCGCTGAAGGCGTTCCTGTCGCGCCAGCAGAATATCTTCGAGGGGCTCAACGTGCGCTATTTCGGGCCGGTCGACGGCCACGACATCGCCACTCTCGTGAAAACACTGCGCGACATCAAGGACATGACAGGGCCGAAAATCCTGCATGTCAAGACCGTGAAAGGAAAAGGTTTCGCACCCGCAGAGGCCGACCCCTCGACCTGGCACGCTCCCGGCAAGTTCAATCCCGTTACCGGCGAACGCGGTGACAGTGCGGCTGCAAAAGCCACCGACAGCGAGCCACAGAAGAAACCGGCCAGGTTCCAAAACGTTTTCGGCGAGACACTGCTTGAACTTGCCCGTGAGGACAGGCGCATAGTGGGCATCACGGCCCGCCATGCTCTCAGGCACGTCGGTCAGCATCCTCAAGAAAGCCATCCCCGAGCGCGTGTTCGACGTTGGCATCTCCGAAGAGCACGCCGTCACATTCGCCGGAGGTCTGACCCGCGAAGGGCTGCGTCCGGTAGTGGCCATCTATTCGTCGTTTCTACAGCGCGCATACGACCAGATCATAAACGACGTGAGCCTGCAGCGCCTCCCGGTGCTGTTCTGCATAGACCGCGCCGGCCTCGTGGGCGAGGACGGCGCCACCCACCACGGCGTGTTCGACCTCACTTATCTGCGTGCCATCCCCGGCATGACAGTTGCCGCCCCGCGCGATGCCCGCGAACTGCGCGACATCATGCACCTCGCCCTCACCACCACGCCTGACGGGCCGTTCGCCATCAGGTATCCGCGCGGCACAGTGCCCGAAACCGAGTGGCATACACCGTTCGGCGCCATTACCCCGGGCAAAGCCGTTACGCTTGAGGACGCGGAAGACGCGGTAGCCGCCATCCTCGCCACCGGCGAGTCGAGCAACGACGCGCTTAAAGCCGCCTCGATACTCGGCAAACGGGGCATACGGGCATCCGTAATACATTTCCCGTTCGTAAAACCGCTCGACACAGCCGCCATCGACAGCATCGCGGCGCGGGGCATACCCATCGTCACCGTTGAAGACGGCTCACGCATCGGCGGATTCGGTTCGGCCGTGGCCGAACACCTGGCCGACACATCGGCGCAGGTTCCATTGCGGCGTCTGGGACTTCCCGACAGTTTCGTGGCGCAGGGCACCGTGGCCGAACTGAAGTCTCTGTGCGGCATCGACGCCGACGGCATAGCCCGGACAGTGACCGAACTGGTTCCCGTTCATTCACCCGCAATACCGTGAAGTCATGAAGATTGTCATTGCCGGCGCCGGCGAGGTCGGATCCCATCTTGGCAAACTGCTCTCACGCGAGGAGCAGGACATCGTCATGATCGACCGTGACCGCGACAAGCTCGACCGCCTCGACGCCAACTACAACCTGATGACGCATGTGGGGAGCCCCACATCGTTCACCGACCTGAAGAACGCCGGCATCGACACCCGCTGCGACCTGTTTATAGCAGTCACACCATACGAGAACACCAACATCACCTCGTGCGCCATCGCCAAAAGCCTGGGTGCACGCAAGACGGTGGCCCGCATCGACAACTACGAGTTTCTCGACCCGCGTAACCGCGGCTTTTTCGCGTCGATCGGCGTTGACCATCTCATCTACCCCGAATATCTTGCCGCCCAGGAGATATGCACCGCGCTCAAGCGCCCCTGGGTGCGCCACTGGTTCGAGCTGCACGATGGCAAACTGATCCTCATCGGCGTGCGCGTCCGCTCTGACGCCGAACTTGTGGGGCGCAAGCTACGCGACATCACATACAACCAGCACAACTACCATGTGTCGGCCATAAAACGGCGCCACGAGACCATCATACCCCGGGGCGACGACGAAATCCTTGCCAACGACATAGTTTACTTCACCACCACCAAAGAGTATGTGGACGAGATACGGCGCCTCTGCGGCAAGAAGGATTACCGCATACGCGACGTCATGATAATGGGCGGAGGCCGCATAGCTGTCAGACTCGCCCACATGGCATCGGAACAGTGGCGTCTGACCATAATAGATGACAACGCCGAGACCTGCCGCCGTCTGCCCGAGAAATGCACCGGATGCGACGTGCGCATAATCCACGGCGACGCCCGCAACAACGACTTCCTTCGCGACGAGGGAATCGACCACATGGACGCTTTCGTGGCACTAACCGACTACTCCGAGACAAACATCCTGGCCTGCTTGACAGCCAAGGAGTTCGGCGTAAGCAAGTCGATAGCCGAAGTCGAGAATATCCAGTTCATTTCAGAGGCCGAGGGACTGAACATCGGCACCATCATAAACAAGAAACTGCTGGCGTCGAGCAAGATTTTCCAGCTGCTGATCGCGGCCGACGAGTCGTCGTCGACCTTCATGGCCCTGGCCGATGCCGAGGTGGCCGAAATCGAGGCCCGCGAAGGCTCGAAGATTACCCGCGCCCCGGTGATGGACCTGAAACTCTCGCGCGACATGACCCTCGCCGGACTGATACGCGACGGCAGCGGAATGCTCGTCGAAGGCCGCACGCAGATACAGCCCGGCGACCATGTGCTGGTATTTTGCCTGGCCGGGTCGGTCCACAAGGTCGAGAAACTGTTCGTCTGACTTCATAAAACTCATCATATCCGTTCATCACCACCCTCAACATAATCCCGCATGGGCCGGCTCATAGGCATAAACTGGAAGATAATCATCAGACTGCTGGGTCTGCTGCTGTTTATCGAGGCGCTGTTCATGACAGTGCCGCTTGTGACGTCGCTCTATTACGGCGAGCATGACGCCTTTGCATTCGAAGTCACCATAGCGCTCACGGTCTTTATGGGGACGCTTATGGCGTTCGGTATGCGCCCCAGGCGTTCCCACATGGGCAAACGTGAAGGTTTCCTGCTCACATCGCTGGTGTGGGTGGTGTTCTCGCTGTTCGGCATGGTGCCGTTTCTGCTCAGCGACAGCCCCATGTCTGTGTCAGACGCCTTTTTCGAGGCCATGTCGGGTTTCACCACTACCGGTGCTACAGTTATAGCCGATATGGACAAGGTTTCATACGGGCTGTTCATGTGGCGTGCCACAATGCAGTGGGTGGGCGGACTCGGCATCATTCTGTTCACGCTTGCAGTGTTGCCGATGCTTAACTCATCGGGTGGAATACAGATGTTCAACGCAGAGGCAACGGGCATAATCCATGAGAAACTTATGCCGAGGGTAAGCTCTACGGCTAAACGCCTGTGGATTGTCTATATTGTTCTGACATTCATTCTCATTGGTCTTTACTGCCTGGGGCCGATGGGAATTTTCGACTCGGTATGTCACGCATTCGCGACAATGTCGACCGGCGGATTCTCGACCAAAGCCGACTCCATAACCACCTGGGACTCCATATACGTCAAAGTGGTCACGACAATATTCATGTTCATCGGGGGCGTGAATTTCGGCCTGATTTTCAAATGTTCGACCGGAGATTTCAAATCGCTGTGGAGGAACCAGACATTTAAGGTATATCTGCTTGCGATACTGGGAGTATTCGTCATCTTCGACATATCATTGTTCTTTGACAACAATGTACCCCACACGATTGAGAAATTCACTGTCGACTCGCTGTTCCAAATCATAGCCATCATGAGTTCTACAGGCTACATGATTTCCGACTTCCCGGAATGGGGCCTGGTACCGCTCGTTTTCGTATTGATTATGATGTTTTTCGGAGCCTGTGCCGGATCCACATCAGGAGGCGCCAAGCTCGACCGCGCAGTGTTTTTGCTCAAGAACACCCACAACGAGCTTTACCGTTGCATATATCCGAACCACATACGTTCCGTATCATTCCACAGCAAGGCCGCCTCTCCCGAACTAATCAACAAGGTCATGGTATTCCTCGGGCTGTATGTGATGTTGATTATTGCGGGCACAATTGTCATGGCGTCTTTCGACATTCCGCTGGTTGACTCATTCTATTCATCAATGTCATGTGTCACCAACGCCAATTTCTCGGCCACAATAACCGATTTTTCATCATCTTACACTGACTTACCGGCTGTATGCAAGTGGTTCATGACAATTCTGATGCTTACCGGCCGTCTTGAAGTGTTTACCGTGCTTGTCATACTGACACCGACATTCTGGAACAAATAGCCCGTAGGCCGTCGCGCAGAGCGCCCCGCAATGCCGCGAGCGCGGTGTCATGGGTCAGTGGCATCGAACCGAGCCACTGCTCTGTGGAGAGAACAGCAAGTCCGGGCCTCGTACCATCCAGTCTGTCACACCCCACCACAGCCACTACCGGAATATTACGTTTCCGTGCCTCGGAATAGAGAGCGCCCACAACTTTGCCGGTGCCGGTCTGAGCATCGACAGCACCTTCGCCGGTGATTACAAGCGCGGCCGCCGTGCCGTCGAAAATACCGTAGCGGTCAATCATGAACCGTGCCCCGTCAGCGACATCACAGCGCAACACACGCTCGAACGCGTAACCGAGACCGCCGCCGGCACCGCCGTGCATGTCAACAGAGTCCGACGGCAGCAGAGTCTCGTCGACAGCCGCCCGGAAATTCGCAAGGGCAGCACGCAGGCGCTCAGTCTCTGCGGGTGTCACCCCCTTCTGCGCGGCAAACATGAGGGAATCTTCAAGCGGCACGGCAACATCCGACAGCACCGTGATGCGCCGGCGTATGTCGCGACCATTCACTCCCGAAAGGTCAATAACGTATATCCGGTCGAGGTCAGCTGCCCTCACAGGGGTTTCAAGCACAGCACCCTCCACATCGGCGAATCTCACCCCAAGTGCCTGCAAAAATCCTGCGCCGCAGTCCACGGTGGCAGTTCCCCCTATTCCCACATAAATGTGCTCTGTGCCGGAATCAAGCAGATGCCTGACAAGCATCCCGAGGCCGTATGACGTACTTTGGAACGGACGCAGTTCGCGCCCCGCAAGCGACGCCAGTCCGATGACCGATGCCGAGTCAACCACAGCCTGATGGCCGTCGTTATAATATGTGACGTCATGTTCCTCGCCAAGCGCGTCAGGCACTGGCATTGTACAGGCCGGCAGTGCGAACAACGCCCCGAGTATCTGCGCCGTGCCGTCGCCACCGTCGCACATCGGGCACACCCTTACCGTGGCGCGGGTACATGCCGCGGCAATCTCACTCGCCACCTCAGTGGCCCTGAGCGTGCCCTTGAACTTGTCGGGCGCGATGACGACCAACGGTTTCTGAGCCTTGAATCCTGAAAATATTCCCATGGCGCAAACTTACGAATATAATTCGTAACTTTGTGAAACGACAACTGAAAAATCCCGAAATGAAACCACGCTACATACTCACCTTCATGGCGGCAGCCGCGCTGTCGGCAAGCTGTCTTGCATCTGACCTGGTGATTATTCACACCAACGATACCCACAGCCAGATTGACCCCACCGACAAGAACCTCGGTGGCATACAGCGCCGCAAGGCGTTGATTGACAGCATCCGCGCCACCAACGAGAACGTACTGCTCGTCGATGCGGGCGATGCCGTGCAGGGCACGCTGTTCTTCACCCTCTACGGCGGCGAGGTCGAGATGAAGATGCTCGACGCCCTGGGATATGACGTGGCCATTCTCGGCAACCATGACTTTGACAACGGAATGGAGGCGCTGAAAAGGAATGTGACATCGACCTCGCATCCCACATGGCTGTCGACCAACTACAAATTCAGCGACCCGGAGCTTGCCGAGGTCTTCTCCCCCTACCGGATATACGAGTTCGACGGCAAGAAGATTGGCGTGATAGGCATAAACCTCAACCCCAAGGGGATGATCGCCGAGGGAAACTACGACGGCGTGACATATCTCGACGGCATGGAGGCGGCAAATTCCACCGCCTGGGTACTGAAAAACCTCATGGGTGTCGATGCCGTGGTGGCCGTGACGCATATCGGCTATGACGAGGTACCTCCGTCGGACCGCGACATCGCCGCCTCGTCAGACAACATCGATGTGATACTCGGAGGCCACAGCCATACCGACATCATACCCGGCAGCGGCCAGGAATGGGTGAACAACCGTAACGGGCGTCCTGTGCTCATCACTCAGAACGGCAAGAGCGGCCTCGCCGCCACGCAGGTGACCATCGACCTCGACAGCATCGGGGCCAAGCTGCCTGTATTCACAAAAATCCCGATTGACAAATCGCTTGACGGACGCCGCGACCCGCGCATCGACTCTATCATAGCCCCGTACCGCAAGGGGGTTGACGACCTGATGGGGGTGAAAATCGGGCGCACTGCCAAAGCCATGGAGCCTACAGACCCGGCTCTGCTGAACTTTGTGAGCGACTTTCTGCGCGAGCGCGGTAAAAAGCTCATGGACGGCACCATGCCCGACCTTTCGCTGGCAAACAAGGGTAGTCTGCGCCGGTCGTTGCCCAAAGGCGTGATAACCCAGGGTGAAATCATCTCTATGCAACCATTCGCCAACCGCGTGGTGGTGATAAAGGTCAAGGGGAGCGACCTGGCCGAGGCTTTCGAGGTAATGGCACGGCGCGACGGCGATGGTGTCAGCGCAAACGTTGACGCTACGTTCGACAGGCGCTCGCACACCCTGAAATCACTTAGAATCGACGGCAAACCCGTCGACCCTGACAAATACTATACCGTGGCTACCATCGATTACCTTGCCAACGGCGGCGACTACATGGAACCGCTCACGCGCGGCACACGTGAGGCTACCTCAGAGACAATCGTCTACAACGACCTTATCGATTACATCAAGTCGTTGCGCGACAAGCCCATAAACCCCTCTGACAAAGTGAGGATGCGCCCCGCCGACTGACCGGCCAGACCGCGCGCGGCTATGGCATGAGCCACGAATCCCATGGTGTAACGCAGGTTTATCTCGATGAAGGGCACCACCGTGCCGTCGGCGGTCACAAGCATATCCACCCCTACAGGCCCTGAGTAAGCGCCCCCAAGCGTTTTGCCCAGGGCTTTTGCCACTTCATCGCGGAGAACGGGTAGTATGCCCGGTGCCACAGTCGCCGACAGATATGCCTCAATCGCGTCATCTGTCATGATGCGGTTGCCGGCATACGCACCGGCGCCGCTGCCGGTGAAGAACAGAGAATACCCCAGGAAATGAGCGCCGAGGGGGTCGCAGTCGAAGAGCATGGCGAAATCCTGTGCCTTGTCATAGGCGCGCTGCACGACCACAGAGCCTTGGCGGCGTATGGCTCCTGCTATCTTGGTCTGTTCGTGCGCGCCCGCATCGGCCGTCACGCGCCACACGCCGCGTCCCGACGATGACCACGGTGTCTTGATGAACACTTCGCCCCAACGCGCCACACATTCCATGACCTCAGAAATGTCACGGGCCTCGCAGGCGTCGAGTGCCGCTACCCCCTCGATCAGAGGCAGACAGGAGTGTGCGGCAATCGCCGTGCGCCGGTGCGAGAGTTCGCGGTGACGGTCAAAATCGATACCGGCATCTCCGACAAGGGCGGCCTGCGTCAGCAGACGTGCCGTGTAGCGACTCCACCCCCAGGGATGAGACTGTACGCCGCTGAGACCGCGGCAATCGGCCACCAGACGCGGGCCGGCACCGAAACAGCCCTCTATCTCTGCCTGCAACGCATCAAGCCTGTCGGCGGCAATATCCCTGACGAGCAGGAAATCATCGCTGTCGCCGAGCCACCAGGGCAAAAGCTGTCCCGCCGACGCGACGGCCAGTGCCTGCCGTGTCGGCGTATAGTTCGAGGTCGCGGCCGCCAGGGCCATGTCATTCTCAGGGTTGAAGAAAAAAAGCCTTTTCACGTCACCGTTCTTGTTTCAGTGCAAAATTACGGATTATTTTGTGTAATTTTACACCCCCGAAAAAAAGAACAGAAGCGAAACAAGAACAGAAAAGAGATGAGTGACGTAATCAAACTGCTGCCTGACTCTGTTGCCAACCAGATAGCCGCCGGCGAGGTGATACAGCGCCCCGCCTCGGTAATCAAGGAACTGGTGGAAAACTCGGTAGACTCGGGCGCCACGCGGGTGGAGATCATCATCCGCGATGCAGGCAAGACGCTGATACAGGTGGTTGACAACGGCTGCGGCATGTCTGACACCGATGCCCGTCTGGCCTTCGAGCGTCACGCTACATCAAAGATACGCCAGGCCTCGGATCTCTTTGAGCTGCATACCATGGGGTTCCGCGGCGAGGCACTCCCCTCCATAGCCGCCGTGGCACAGGTGGAGCTTGATACCATGCGCGCCGACGACACCCTGGGGTCGCATCTTGTCATCGAGGGGTCGAAATTCATCTCGCAGACCCCACAGCCCTGCCGTCGGGGCACCAATCTGAAAGTCAAGAACCTGTTCTTCAACTTCCCGGCACGCCGCAAGTTCCTCAAGCGCGACACCGTAGAGCTGTCGCACATCATGCATGAGTTTGAGCGGCTTGCACTGGTGAATCCGGGTATAGAATTCGTGCTGACGCACAACGACGTGACACTGCACCAGCTGTTGCCGGCATCTCTGAAAGGGCGCATCGCCGCCCTGTTCGGCAAGTCGCTCGACCGTCAGCTGATTCCCGTGGCCACCGAGACGCCGATAGTGAAGATTTCGGGATTCGTATGCCTCCCGGAGAACGCCCGGCGCCGCAATGCCCTGCAATATCTGTTTGTCAACGGGCGCAACATGCGGCACCCGTATTTCCACCGCGCCATCCTGGGGTGTTACGAAGACCTTATCGGGCCCGAGCAACAGCCCAACTACTTCCTTGACTTCGAAGTCGACCCGCAGACCATCGACGTAAACATACACCCCACCAAATCAGAAATCAAATTCGAGAACGAGGCGCCGATATGGCAGATACTTCAAGCCGCGATACGC
>USKE01000054.1 GCA_900555165.1 uncultured Porphyromonadaceae bacterium
TAGGCTCGGCCGAGAAACTCGTGCATGCGCGGCTCAACACCGCCAACATCCTCAGCATGACCGGCAGCTACACCGAAGCGGTTGAGATTCTCGACGGCATACGCTCGGCCGACCTCCCCGACTATCTCGTGCCCTATTTCTATCACGTGAAACGCCTGCTCTACGGCAATCTGGCCGACTATGCCATCAGACCCGACGACCGTGCCCGTTACCAGGAACTGACCGGGGCCTACCGAGACTCTCTGCTCTCCGTCAACGACCCCGAGGGGTGGGCATACGCCCTGATTGTGGGCGACAGGTTCAACTCGCGCGGTGAATACCGGAAGGGAGCGGATACCATGCAGGGGTACATAAGAGACCACAACCTCTCGGAACATGAGCAGGCCGTATTCGCCTACACACTTTCGGAATCGTACCGCCAGCTCAAGGATCGCCGGAACGAGAAACGCTACCTGCTCATATCGGCAATCGGCGACATAAAGTCGGGCGTGCGCGAATATGTGTCGCTGCGCAAGCTTGCCATGCTGCTCTATTCCGATGGTGACATCGAGCGCGCCCACCGGCTGATGCAGGTGTGCATCGACGACGCCACGTCAAGCAACTCGCGCCAGCGCATCATCGAAATCAACGAGGTGTTCCCGCTGGTGAACCAGATGTATCTTTCCGAGATACGCAACCAGCAGAAACGTCTGCAGATAGCCTTGTGGGCCATCATAGTGCTGTTCGTATTTCTGGTGGCGGGTGCCGTGTCGCTCTACAAGAACATGCACCGCGCGCGCCGCGCCACCGCCAGCGCCAACCGCGCCAACGACGAACTGCGCCAGCTCAACGAGAAACTGCACCAGATCAACGAACAGCTCCACGAGGCCAACGCCGCCATCGCCGAACATTCGTCGCTGAAGACCGAATACATAGGCCGCTACATGGACCAGACCCTGCAGAACATCGACGCCCTCTCGGCCTACCGCAAACTGCTCAGAAAACTGCTGGCCACCGGAAACATCGAGAAGGTGGGCAAGACACTCGACTCAGACGCCGTGATCGACGACATGCTGCAGTCGTTCTACAACGGTTTCGACCAGACTTTCCTCAAGCTCTTCCCCACATTCATCGAAGATTTCAACGCCCTGCTCGAACCATCGGGACGCACCGTGCCGCGCTCGCCCGGAACGCTCAACACCGAGCTGCGCATCTACGCCCTGATCAGGCTCGGCATCACCGACTCCACGAAAATCGCCAAGTTCCTGCGCTATTCGGTGACCACAATCTACAATTACCGCACGAAAGTGCGCAACAAGGCGCTCGGCAACCGCGACGAACTCGAAAGCCTCGTGGCCAATATCGGCAAATGAAACGACGGGCATCCGCCCCGCGTGGCGCACACGCGGCCGGATAACCGTCAGCAATCGTAGGAGGGTTAAGAGATTGTCTAAAATTTATATTACTTTGCTTTTGAGAGTCTTGTCAGCGCCTTTTAGCTCGCTCTTCGGTCACGTAGCTACGGCTACGCTCCCTCATCGCAAGCAAAAATCCATCTGACAATCCATCTCAAAATCTGCATCATATAAATTTAGGCAATCTCTACATGCTCAGAACGTGACCTGAAGCATTGTCTGTATGCGGTTGTCGTGGCGCGCCACGCCGTCCATGTCGACACGGCGCCCATAGATGTATTCCAGACCGGTTGAGATCTGCGGGGTGATGTTCCATATCACGTTTGCAAGCGCATACTGCGCATAACGGTATTGTTCGCCCCACGGCGTGCTGCCGCCGGGGTACCTCCCGGCGTAATTGCGCAGATGGCTGTATGTGGCGGTCGCATAGACCTTTGGTGAGATATTGTACTGCAGGCCAAGGTATCCGCCCCAGGCCTTCACGCTTTCAAGACGGCCGTCGCCCGAGGGCACCATGTCGAGCCCACCCTCATACAGATCCTGGAAATAGCTTGTTATCCCCTTGCCGTATGCGGCCTGGTAGTAAGCCGTGAGCCACGGGCACACCGCCGCGCTGCCGCTCACCTTCACACCCCAGCCCACACAGTCGCGGTTCCGGTCGGCGATTACGTCGCGGTAAAGCATATTGCGCACTATACCTGACAGACGTATCCAGCTTTTGCCTTTTCCCCACGAATACTGCACGTAGGCAGGCACATCCGGCACACGCTGGCTCACGAGATAGGTGTCATCGCCAGTCGTGGCCGATGCCATCGGGAGCTCGGCGCCAATCCCGATGCTCCAGTGCGGTCCGAAACTGTGGCGGTAATCCACCACACCGTTCGGAATTGCCGTAAGCGCGTTAGGGCCTTCATTGTCGATGCTGGGCGGCGCAGCCGCCATGTCAGAGAAAAGACTGAAATCATAACCCACGGTAAAACCGAAATACTTGACGTATGCGTAATAAAGATTAAAGCCGTAATTATTTCCGTTGCCGGTGAGATTGAAATTGAAATAGACGCCTATCTGGTTCGACGTGCCCGGAAGGGCCACCATATTCACGAACAGACCGCTTGTGGCTGCCGAGAACTGCAACAGTCCGCCGTCGCCCTTGCGTGTCTGCATGGGGATGGACGACGTGGTGAAATTATAGGCATTGTCAATCGGGTCACCCCAGTCATACGAGACTGTGGTCTTGGCAGTACCGCCGATGCCGAGATAGAATTTATCGTCATTCCCTTTAATGGCGAACCGCGGCGCGCCCGGAATATGATAGGCCTTCGGGGCATTCTCAAGGAATATGTCGTAGACATTGATTCTTGCAGAGTCACTGCCGGCAGCCGAGGGGTTCAGGATGGTCACCTCATATTCAGGCATGGCGTCAGGATGATTCTGGCAAACCCCTTGCAACGCGGCCGGCAAAGCCAGCACTGCCAACAGGGTATGGATTGTGTGATTCATAATCTGGCTGATTCTTTTAGAGGACTGTTTGAAATTCAACACTCTTTTAATAGTAGGAACGGTCGATGCGGAACACGAATGACTTGCGGAACACAAACACTATAATGGTGAAAATGACCAGAAGCACCGCATTAAGTATGAACGGGAAAGTGTTGGTGAGGTGCCGGGGATCGAAAAGATCGCGCAGTCCGTCGACAACAAACGGCGTGGCGCTGATAGACACATAGTTTGCCGCCAGCACTATTGCCAGCGCCAGAGTGGCTTTGCCCGGCACGGTGACAATCTGGGTGGCCTTGTCGTAGATCAGCGGCTGGAAGACTCCGAACCCCAGACCGACCAGCGCAGAACCGATGCACATTACCGCGAAGTCATGGCCGATGACCATAAGCAGGATTCCCCCGGCCATCACCAGCGACGACAGAATGAGGGTGGCCTGGCGGCACAGCCGCACGATATATGGCAGAATGAACCCCGGGAGGAACACGGCAAGGAAGAATATGGCCGTCACAGTGCCCACGTCAGAGCTACTCATCCCCTCGCTCTGCATCAGGAACGGCGTGTAGTAGCTCACTATCACCGAGGCATAGCACACGAAGAAATAGACGGCAATCAGCGCCCATACCCTCGGCATGATGAACCCGCCGGAAATTTTTGCAGGGTTCGCCGGTTTGACAGGAGCATGCGCATGGATTGCAG
This sequence comes from uncultured Porphyromonadaceae bacterium, assembly GCA_900555165.1. Lineage (GTDB taxonomy): Bacteria > Bacteroidota > Bacteroidia > Bacteroidales > Muribaculaceae > UBA7173. The sequence goes on from USKE01000054.1 coordinate 3,591, forward strand.
CAGCCGGCACGCCTGCCACTGGCGCCTTCGCCACAGTCTTGGAATCAGCCGCCATGTCGTCAGGAGCGGTGGTGGCAGGGGTTGTGGCGGGATAGAGGTCGGCTTTCGGAATACCGCGCAGGAATACCGAAAGAGCCAGTGGAATGGCCGGTATGAGATATACGGCGAAAGGCAGACGCCAGTTGGCATGGCCGAGCCATCCGACCACAAACGTGGCGCCCACAAGGGCAAGATTGGATATACCCGACTTTATGCCGAGCTGCCGCATGCGGTATTTGCCGGTGAACGTATCGGCCAGCAGACCGGCGGCAAGGGGTATCAACAGCCCGCAGCCGATGCCGAGCAGACAGCTGATCACGATCAGGTCGACCATATTCCTGGCGAAGAAGTAGAGGATGCCGCTCGCCAGATAGATGGCGAGGGCAACCACTACTATCCTTATCTTGCTTTTTGACAGCGACAACCTTCCGGACAGCAGTACAAACGGTATTATGCACAGATTGGGCAGCACCGTAAGCAACTGTATCTCAAGCTCGGGCGTATGCGGGAATATTTTGTCAAGATTGCCCAGCATGGGGGTAATCGCCAGCCCGGGAAGATTGACAGTCAGAGAAATCGACCATATTGCCAGCAATGTCAGCAATGAGATCGTGCCTTTTCCAGTAGGTACTCGCAACATACGGCATGAAATTCTATCGCGGTCTAACTCAAACAGATTGATTCTCACGCTCTATGGCAGCCTGCACCTCAGCGTCGGTGGGCTGATAGCCGGCCGGCCATTTTGACACATCGCCCGGCTTACGCCCTTCTATCTGCCAGTCGAAAGGATAGAAGTCAGTACCGGCATCGCGCCATGATTTCTTACGTTTTGCATAGACTATCAGGGGCAAAGCGATGAACAGAGCCACGCCCAGCACAAGAATTCCAACATATACCAGCGGACTGCCTGTCTTTATCTGCGATGGCGGAACGAAACTGAGCACACCGGCAACGATAGCGCCGAGGATACCGACACCGGCCACAATCCACATGCCCGCACGGCCGCCGGGCACCTTGAAACCGCGGACCTTGTTGGGGGCGGTATGGCGCAGACGGATGAACGCCACGTAGATTATCACCACCATAATCAGGTAGATGATGGTGGTCATCTGGCTCAATATCTGATATGCAGACTCAACCGACGGCAGAAGCACGAGTACGAGAGACAGGAGCGACACTATCGCAGCCTGAATGTAAAGAATACTCGTCTGCACCCCGTTCTTGTTGGTGCGCTGCAGAGACTTCGGGAGGTATCCCGCTCTGCCCACGGCGAGCAGACCGGTCGACGGGCCTGCGATAACGGCACTGAGCTGTCCGAGTACACCGAATGTAATCAGTACTGCCATCACGTTGCCGAGCCAGGGCACACCGATTGCCGCCCAGAGGTCATTATATGCCACAAGGAGGCTCTGCAGGAGGTTGATCTTGCTTTCGGGAATCACCACACCGATAGCCAGAGTGCCCGCCACGAATATTGCGAGAATGATAAGCACGGCCACCAGCACCGATTTCGGGAAATCGCGCGAGGGATTTTTCATGCCGGGCACATGCACGGCCTGAATCTCCATGCCGGCGTAGAACAGGAATATGCTCGCGGCAAGCACTATTGTACTGAAATGCTCGAAATCAGGCCAGAAAGGCTTGTCAAGCGGCAGATATATGGTCTTGCCCATCAGCACATAGACCACGCCCATCACGATAAGCACGGCCGCGGGGATTATGGTGCCGCAAAGACCGCCGGCGGTGCTGAGCTTGTTGGCATACTTCATACCGCGGAAAGTATTGAACGTGCACACCCAGTAGACCCCCAGCACTATTACGAGGGTATAGATGCGGTTGGCGGCCAGCCGGGCATCGAAAGCCTCGGGCCAGAAAACATATGCCAGCGACACGGCGGCGAACATAAGCACGGCCGGGAACCAGATGACCACCATCTGCCAGTCAAGATACATGCTCAGCCACCCGGTGCGTGTGCCGAAAGCCTCTGACACCCAGCGGAACACACCGCCCGAACGCGTATAGGTCGACGCCAGCTCGGCGCAGACAAGCGCATAAGGCACAAGAAAGACCACTGCGGCAAATACATAGTAGAAAATCGATGTAAGGCCGAACTCAGCCTGCGAGGCCAGACCACGCATGCTCACAATAGTCGTGACAATCATGATGGCCATGGCCATCATGGTCAGTTGCTTTCCGCCCGACGGATGCGTCTGCGGAGTGCTCTCCTTTATTGTCTTATCAGCCATAGCTGTAAATTAATAGGTGAAACGATAGGGACCGGTGCCGGAAATTTCCGGCACCGGTCCCGGTTAGTCATATTCGGTACCGCCGTCAACAGGCGGACGGATCATTTATCTTGCAGGGTAAATGACGGGATATGCCTCGGCGATCTTGGTGCCGTATTTGTAGTGAACACCGGGACGGGCGGTGAAGTCTACGTTGCAGGCAGCCTCGAAGACCATGACGATATCTGAACCGCCGAACTGGAAATAGCTGATCTCCTCGCCCTTGCGGAGCACACGACCGGCTTCTGCCGTCATCACGACCGATGAAACCTGACCCATGCCCATGGGGAGCACGGCCACCAGACCGATAGGGCTGTCGATAACCACCAGACCACGGTTCTGCATGAACTCGTATCCCGGGGTATCAGGAGCATCGAAAGTGTTCACCCTCTTTGTGGCAAGACGGTTACGTCCGGTTGCGGGATCAGGAACGGCGGTCACTTCAAGATATACGTCGCCCATGATGTCACGCGACTCAAGGACACGGCCACCTACAGGGGCATGCTGACGGTGATAGTCGGCCGGGCCGAGGAACGAGTGCATCCATTTGCCTCCTGCGAAACGGTCTTTGTAGGGACTCCCTTCCAGAAGCTCGGAAATCTTCCAGTGGATACCTTTGATCTCGATGGTGTCGTCACCACGCACCTCCCATGAACCGTCGAAAGTGGCATCGGCAGGCGAGGTGATGATGCGGCTGTCTTCAACAGCGGCAACAGGACGGCAACCCGGTTTTGCGTGACGTGCGAAGAACTGGTTATAAGACTTCCAGCTGCCACGCGGCTCGAGATACTCGGCCATATTGAACTCGGGCGAGTCATAGAACGACTTGATCGATTCTGCATTGATTGACTCGGGGGTGTCAAGGAATTTGCCAAGCTCCTGCACATAGGCTTTCATCCAGGCCGACAGCGGGGTAAGAGCCGGCTGCACATCGCGCGGCTCGACAGCGTTCTGCAGCTCCTTGACAGGAGACTGGTCGAGGATGAAGTAGAACTTGCAGATGTGGTTGAACATGGCACGGCCGAAGTTGTTCTCGACAGGAATCCATGTCAGGTTGGCGTCAAGCCAGTTGAAGTAGTCGTCAAGCGAATTGATGTCATCCATTTCTTTGACATCGAGAGCTTTTGCAGCCTCGAAAGCTTTCTGGAACTTGTCCTGCCAACCATTTTTTGCAATCATGTCGAGGAGTTCCTGCACGATTGGCTGATGTTTAGATGTAGCCATTGCTTATTCTTTATTGAGTTTTAGTTGTTTCTGCGGGGTGATTCCCCTGCGTTTTAAAAGAAAACACCGTCTGAAAAGCTATTGTTTCAAGCCCTGCAGCTTTTAACTTTCGTTAATTACGGAAAGGCTATAATATTAGAATTAGATTACGGCGGCGGTGCTCGCCGTCGCCGGTAAACCCCGCTTGGCGAAAATTGCACTGTCAGTAGAACTTCAGGGCATAAAAACCACTACTTTATTTGCTATACGCGAATTTATCTACATTAATGATATTCAAATAGTTGTAAAAATACAACCCATAAAAACCACTACTTTTGCAATACCGGTTTGCGAAACCGGGATTTTTCATTATAATTTTGTAACCGAAACGGTAGGCAAACCACAGGTAAACTTGCCGCGACAACCCTACATAAACACAACATAAACCCCGGACCGGCCGCGCCGGCCAGCCGCATCCCCCGGATACCTCCGGCCCACGGTACCGCGCCCCCTCCAGACCTTGAATCCAATTCATCAAAACCATAAATCCAACATGAAGCAATTAAAAACTCCAAGTGCAATGCGTCGTCTGCTTGTATTGGCGATGACCATTTGGTCGTCGCTGGCCTTGATGGCCCAGCAGATCACTGTCACGGGCACGGTGACCGATTCAGACGGTGAACCTCTGATCGGCGCCTCAGTCATAGTGCCCGGCTCGGGCAGCGGTGTGTCAACCGACTTCAACGGCAACTTCACCGTGCAGGCCAATCCGCAGGGAACTCTGCGGTTCTCGTACATCGGCTACGAATCGAAATCGGTCCAGATCGAGGGTCGCTCCACTATAGATGTGGTGCTCCTCGAGAATACCGCCATGCTCGACGAGGTGGTAGTCGTCGGCTACGGCCAGATGAAAAAATCAGACCTCACAGGCGCTGTCGGCTCTATGGGCGCCAAAGACATCAAGGATGTGCCCGTGGCCTCAGTGGGCCAGGCAATGCAGGGCCGCATCTCGGGCGTGCAGGTAATAGATGCCGCCAAGCCCGGCGACAACGTCAACATCAAGATCCGCGGCCTCGGCTCGACACGCAACTGTGACCCCCTCGTGGTCATCGACGGCGTGCCCACCGACCTTGGCATCAACGCCATCAACCCGCAGGACATCGAGCGCCTCGACGTGCTCAAGGATGCCTCGGCCACGGCAATCTACGGTTCGCGCGGCGCAAACGGCGTGGTTATGATCACCACCCGCAAAGGTGTGGCCGGCGCTCCGAAACTCTCTGTTTCGGCCAACGTGGCCGTACAGAACGCCACCAAGAAGATGAAACTGCTCGACGCCGCCGGATATGCCGCCCTCAACAACGACATGATGGTGAACTCGGGCCGCGGCGTGAACCCCGAATGGATCGACCCCGCAGCCCTCGGCGCAGGTACAAACTGGGTTGACGCCCTGATGCAGACCGGCGTCATGCAGAACTACAACATCTCTTATTCGGGCGGCAACGAGAAAGCCCACTATTATTTCTCGGCCGGCATGCTCGACCAGACCGGTATCGTCAAGAACGTAGACTACCGCCGTTTCACATTCCAGAGCAACAACGACGCCCAGCTCACCAAGTGGCTGAAAGTATCGAACAACCTGCTCTTCTCGGCCGACCGCAAGCGCTCGGGCAGCTATGACATGGGCGCAACCATGCGTGCCCTCCCCGTATTCCCCATCAAGGACGAGGATGGCGAATGGAGCGGCCCCTCAGGCAACTCTGAATGGTATGGCTCGACCCGCAACCCCATCGGCAACAACGACATGTACCGCTCTACCACCAACGGCTACAACCTGCTGGCCAACATCGCCGCCGACATCACCTTCACCGACTGGCTGCAGTTCCGCTCGATGTTCGGCTACGACGCCAAATTCTGGTTCGCCGAGTCGTTCTCGCCCAAATACAACTGGAAACCGACCCCCGTCGAGGAAAGCTCGAACTACGAGAGCGACAACCGCTCGTTCACATACCTGTGGGACAACTACTTCACATTCGACAAGACCTTCGGCAAGCACACCCTCAACATCATGGCCGGTACGTCGGCACAGTGGAACGACTTCAAGTACCTCTCGGCCCAGATGAACGGTTTCATCTTCGACTACGTGCACCAGATGAACAACGGCCAGGAGATGTACTCGATCAACGGCACACGCTCAGAGTGGGCGCTGATGTCATACATGGGCCGCGCCAACTACACCTTCGACAACCGTTACATGCTCACCGCCACCGTACGACGCGACGGTTCAAGCCGTTTCGGCCCCAAGCACCGCTGGGGTACCTTCCCCTCGGTTTCTGCCGCATGGCGCATCTCGAACGAGGAATTCTTCTCTAAAAAGTCTCCTGTCAACGATCTCAAACTCCGTCTGGGCTACGGCCGCACCGGCTCGCAGGCCTCGGTAAGCGACCTCTCGTACCTGCCCACCCTCAACACCCTGCTCTACCCCTTCGGCACCATCGGCGACAACCAGTCGGCCCTGGTGGCACAGTCGCTGGCCAACCCCTACATACATTGGGAGACCATCGAGCAGTTCAACGCCGGTGTCGACATCTCGCTGCTGAACTCGCGCATCAACCTCAGCCTCGACGGCTACATCAAGAACACCCACGACATGCTCGTCAAAGCCTCGGTGCCCATCACATCGGGCTTTGAAGACACCATGGCATCGTACTCGAACGCCGGCAAGATGCGCAACCTCGGATGGGAGCTCTCGGCAAACTCGATCAACATCGACACCGAACTGACCTGGGAGACCAACCTGGTGCTCACTTTCAACCACAACCGCATCAAGAGCCTCAACAGCGACACCCCCGAGTTCATCAACCAGGTGAAAAGCCAGGAGCCGTACCCGATCAAAGCGTTTTGGGTGATCGCGGGCAACCCGGTGCACAACTGCCCGAATCGCGGTCTGTGGATCGACGAGATATTCCCGCAGATGGAGCTC
>USKE01000055.1 GCA_900555165.1 uncultured Porphyromonadaceae bacterium
CCGACGACGACTCGTATGTCAGCTATCTCGAAGGGTGCACCGCCCCGATGCGCGACGAGAACCAGCTGCACGCCGCCATCGTGGAGATTGTGGTCGAGAACCGCGCCGAGGTGAAGTACTCGACCGTGCAGAACTGGTATGCCGGCGACGCGCAGGGGCGCGGCGGCGTCTACAACCTGGTGACGAAACGCGGCCTGTGCCGCGGCGTCGACTCGAAACTGTCGTGGACACAGGTCGAGACCGGTTCGGCCATCACCTGGAAATATCCCTCGTGCGTGCTTGCGGGACGCGGCGCCACCGGCGAGTTCTATTCTGTGGCCGTGACGCGCAACTATCAGCAGGCCGACACCGGCACGAAGATGATACACCTGGCGCCCGACACCCGCTCGACAATCGTGTCGAAGGGTATCTCGGCCGGTCACAGCGAGAACTCATACCGCGGCCTGGTGAAAGTGACACCCGCGGCCGACGGCGCCCGCAACTACACACAGTGTGATTCGCTGTTGCTCGGTTCGGAGTGCGGGGCGCATACCTTCCCCTACATCGACGTGATGAACCCCACCGCCGTCGTGGAGCACGAGGCCACCACGTCGAAAATCTCCGAGGATCAGCTGTTCTACTGCAACCAGCGCGGCATCCCCACCGAAGACGCCGTGGGGCTGATCGTGAACGGCTATGCCAAAGAGGTGATGAACAAACTGCCGATGGAGTTCGCCGTCGAGGCCCAGCGCCTGCTGGCCGTGACCCTCGAGGGCTCGGTAGGTTGAATGTCTTAATTGAAAAATATCCAGACCATGGACAACATATTACTGAAAGTGAGCGGCCTCAGGGCCAAGGTTGAGGAGAAGGAAATACTCCGCGGCATCGACCTGGAGATACGTCCCGGCGAGGTACACGCCATCATGGGCCCCAACGGTTCGGGCAAATCCACCCTCTCGGGTGTGCTTGCCGGCAACCCGGCCTATACGGTCACCGGCGGTTCGGCCATGTTCCACGGCATCGACCTGCTGGCGCTGTCGCCCGAGGCGCGCAGTCACGAGGGGCTGTTCCTCTCGTTCCAGTATCCGGTGGAGATTCCCGGCGTGTCGATGACCAACTTCATGCGTGCCGCCGTGAACGCCAAACGCAAGTATTTCGGCGAGCCTCCCATGCCCGCGGCCGAATTCCTCAGGCTGATGAAACAGAAACGCGAGGTGGTCGAGCTTGACAGCAAGCTTGCGTCGCGCTCGGTAAACGAAGGTTTCTCAGGTGGCGAGAAAAAGCGCAATGAGATATTCCAGATGGCCGTGCTCGAACCGCGCCTGGCCATCCTCGACGAGACCGACTCGGGTCTCGACATCGACGCGCTGCGCATCGTCTCGGCCGGCGTGAACAAGCTCAAGACTCCCGAAAACGCCACCATCGTCATAACCCACTACCAGCGTCTGCTCGACTATATCAAGCCCGACTTCGTGCATGTGCTCTACAAGGGGCGCATCGTGCGCACCGGCGGTCCGGAGCTGGCCCTCGAGCTTGAGGAACGCGGTTACGACTGGATCAAGGAAAACGACTGAACGCCATGGCACACAATCCGCTCACACAATATCTTGACCTCTACGAGGCCGAGGCCGCGGCGATAGCCGGCGACACCCCCGGTGTGCTCGACCTGCCCCGCGCCGCCGCGCTCGCCGCGCTCAAAAAGGCCGGACGGCTCCCCGAGAAATCCGACCCCGGGTTCGAGAAGACCTCGGTGGCGGCGATGTTCGCACCCGATTTCGGCGTCAACACACGCCGCATGGCGTTACGCGCTGATGTGGCCGCGTCGTTCCGTTGCGGCGTGCCCAACCTTTCCACGCTCATGGCCTTTGTGGTCAACGACCGGTTCATCCCGTCGGCCACGCTGGCCAAGAACCTCCCTGAGGGGGTGACGGTGTGCCCGCTCGCCGAGGCCGCGGTGAAATATCCCGGCACTGTCGGGCGCTATTACGGCTCGGTGGCCGATACCGCGCTACCCGGAGTGGCGCTCAACACCCTTTTCGTGCAGGACGGCGTGTTTATCCACGTGCCCCGCGGTGTCAAAGTGCCGCGCCCGATACAGATAGTCAACATATTTTCGACCGATTTCCCCCTGATGGCTCCGCGCCGCGTACTGCTCGTGGCCGAGGAGGGTGCCGAGGTTTCGGTGCTGAAATGCGACCATACACAGCGCGCCGGGGTGGAATACATGTCGTCTGAGGTGGTTGAGATCATCGCCGGCGAGGGTGCCCGCGTGGGATGGTACGACCTTGAGGAGTCGACCGCCCAGACCGCCCGTTACTGCCAGGTGTTCGTGCGCCAGGAGCGCGACAGCCACGTCGACATCTGCGAGGCCACACTGGCCAACGGCACCACCCGCAACGAACTGCGCGTGCTTGCCGCCGGCGAGAATACGCAGACACACATCTACGGCATGACGATAGCCTCGCAGGAGCGCCATGTCGACAATTTCTCGACCATCACCCATGCCGCCGACCGCGGCCGGTCTGACCAGACATTCCGCTACATCGTGCTCGACCTCGCCTCGGGCGCCTTCGAGGGGAGCATCGAGGTGTGCCACGGCGCCCGCTACTGCGAGGCGTTCCAGAGCAACCGCAACCTGTTGGGGTCGGTCGGGGCGAAGATGCACACCAAGCCGCAGCTGCTGATATACAACGATGACGTCAAGTGCTCGCACGGCGCCACCACCGGTCAGCTTGACTCGCGCGCGCTGTTCTACATGCGCTCGCGCGGAATCCCCGAAGACGAGGCACGTCACATGCTCATGCAGGCGTTCATGGCCCCCGTGGTACAGTCGATTCCGCTTGAGCCGCTGCGCGACCGCCTGTCGCATCTGATTGACATACGCCTGTCGGGCAACGCCGCATCGTGCGCCGACTGCGGCATCTGTGCCGACGGCCGGGAGGACGACGAAAACAAATAACGCATCAGGTAACACATCAGGCCATGAGACGCGAGGATTTTCCAATACTCGGGCGCGAGATCAACGGACGCCCCCTGATTTACTTCGACAACGCCGCCACGTCGCAGACGCCGCGCCAGGTCGTCGAGGTGATTGACCGCATGTATTTCACCCACAAGGCCAACGTGCACCGCGGCACATTCGCCATAGCCCGCGAGTCGACAGAACTGCTCGAGGCCACGCGCCGCGAGACGGCGCGCTACCTCAACGCCCGCTCTGAGCGCGAGATCGTGTTTACCCGCGGCACTACAGAGGCAATCAACCTTGTGGCGGCGTCATACGGCGGCGAGTTCCTGAAACCGGGCGACCATATCATCCTCACCGTCATGGAGCACCACGCCAACATCGTGCCCTGGCAGCTGCTGCAGAGGCGTGTGCCTGTGGTGATCGATGTGGTGCCGATACTGCCCGACGGCTCGCTTGACATGGATGCCTACCGCGGCATGTTCACCGACCGCACGCGCCTGGTGTCGTTCTGCCATATCTCGAATGTGCTGGGCACCGTGAACCCCGTGGCCGAGATGACGCGCATAGCCCATGAGCATGGCGCCGTGGCGCTCGTCGACGGCGCGCAGGCCACGCCGCACGAGGCCGTTGACGTGCAGGCGCTCGGTGCCGACTTCTATGTGTTTTCATCGCACAAGATGTACGGCCCCACCGGCGTGGGCGTGCTTTACGGCCGCGAGGAACTGCTTGAGAAGATGCCCCCCTATCAGGGTGGAGGCGAAATGATCGACCATGTGTCGTTCAAGGGCACGACCTTCGCGCCCCCTCCGCTGAAATTCGAGGCCGGAACACCCGATTTTGTCGGCATAGCGGCTTTCGCCGAGGCCCTGCGCTATATCGGCCGGGTAGGTATTGACCGCATCAAGGCCCGCGAGCAGCAGTTGCTCGACCGCGCCGTACCCCTGATGGCCGAAGTGCCGGGGATGAGGCTGATCGGCACCGCGCCGGGCAAATGCGCCCTGGTATCGTTCCTGCTGGGCGACTCGCACCCGTTCGACGTAGGCACACTCCTCGACCAGTTAGGTGTGGCGGTGCGCACGGGCCATCACTGCGCCGAGCCGCTGATGGAATGGCTCGGCATTCCCGGCACGGTGCGCGCCTCGTTCGCCTTCTACAACACCGAAGATGAGGTGGACCGTTTCGCCGAGGCCCTGCACCGCGTGGCGAAAATGTTGCGGGTGGGCTGAAACCCGTTTCTTCCTCATGGCCGAATGAAACCAAAATTCTCAAATAATTGACAAAAGTTTTGTAAAATTGCAGATTTGATTGTAAATTTGCTGACGATAATCAATCAATTCAGCTATGGCAGACGACAGAAAGCATGACGCAGCGGGGTGGATTCTGCTCCGCTCATACAGCAACCTTCAGGAGGCCGAGATTGACCGCGGTCTGCTTGCCGACAACGGCATCCCCTGCGTGATTCAGAACGAGGCCATATCGTCGGTCTATCCAATGACCGATACCTGGGCGCCGCTGAACATGATGGTGCCGGCGGCGCTTGCCGACGAGGCGGCCGCCCTGCTCGGGGGGCGCTGACCCCCCCCTGTCTGTCTGCCATCTGCAATCAATATGACGCCGCAGAGGCGTGTTGCGCATTATGGCACACAACAAGAAATTCAATACGCGGCTTGGTGTGATTGCCGCGACCGTGGGCTCGGCTGTGGGGCTGGGCAACATCTGGCGTTTCCCCTACGAGTGCGGACAGCATGGCGGCGGGGCTTTCCTGCTGGCATACATTGTGTTCGCCGTCGCAATCGGGATTCCGGTAATCTGCGCCGAGTTCGTCATCGGCCGTTCGACCGGCAAGAATGTGGCCGGGGCGTTCAAGGCTCTGCGCGCCGCGCCGCTGTGGCGCTCGGTGGGCTGGCTCGGCATAATCACGTCGTTTCTCATCATGGGTTTCTATTCGGTAGTGGCCGGCTGGTGCATGGACTATATCTGGCAGTCGCTGACCGGTTTCGGGGGCGTGGCCACCGAGGCTGCATTTCATGAGCGGTTCGACGAGTTCTCGTCTGACGTATGGCGCCCGCTGGGCTGGACGGCGCTCTTCCTGGTGGCGAATTTCTGGGTCATCAGCCGCGGAGTGCAGAAAGGTATCGAGCGCATCTCGTCGGTGCTGATGCCGTTGCTGTTCATAATTCTGGCAGTGTTCTGTGTGTATGCCCTCACATTGCCTGCAGCTGCCGAAGGTCTTGAGTTCCTGCTTAAACCTGACTTCTCGCAGCTTACGCCCGACGTGTTGCTGAGCGCTCTGGGACAGGCGTTTTTCTCGCTGAGCGTGGGGATGGGCGTGCTCATCACATACGCCTCGTATTTCAACCGCCAGACTCCGCTGGTGCGCACCGCCACTGTGACCACCGCGCTCGACACGCTGGTGGCCGTGATGGCGGGCGTCATCATCTTCCCGGCATGTTTCTCGTTCGGCGAGGCGCCGGCGGCCGGCCCGCGTCTGGTGTTCGAGGTATTGCCCACGGTATTCATGTCGATGCCGCTGGGGCGGCTGTGGGGCGCGCTGTTCTTCATACTGCTTTTTGTGGCGTCGCTGACCTCAACGCTCTCGCTTACCGAGGTCACCGTGGCCTATTTCGAGGGTGAGCACAAGATGGGGCGCGGCAAGGCCACGGCCATCGATGCCGCCGGGGTAGGGGTGATGGCCGCGTTGTCGTCGCTGAGTTTCGGCCCCCTGGCGGGGATGACCGTCTGCGGCCTCACGTTCTTCAACCTGCTCGACTTCGTGTCGTCGAACATCCTGATGCCGCTCGGCGGCATGTTGCTGGCAGTGTATGCCGGGTGGGTGCTCGACCGCTCGATTATCCGTCACCAGCTTACGCCCGAGGGTGTCAGGCGCGTGCCGGCATACGTGCCGCTGGTGGTTTTCTCGCTGAAATACCTGGCTCCGGTGGCGATTCTGGCCATTTTTGTCACCGGTCTGCTGTGACCTGCCGCAAACAGTTGCCCGCAGGTGGGGAAAGTATGCGAAAAAATGTGTAACTTTGTAGCGTGTCGTGTCTTCGCGGCACAATATTCAGGCTGTTTGTGAGTTATATAATTGGCTCACCATGCCTCTGTGTTAACGTGTCGGCACGGCACACCAACCATCGCCACAAATCATGAAAATTTCGCATACGATACTGACATGTGCGGCCTGTATCGCACTCTCTTCGGCCGAAGCTTTCGGCCTCGATGTCGCCAACACAATGCCCGGCGCCCTCAAAAGCAACGTGGGCGACCAGGCGGCCACCGTCACCACGCTTAAGGTAACCGGTTCCGTTAATGCCGTCGATTTCGAGTTCATCTGCCATGACATGCCGGCACTGCGTACGCTCGATCTCTCGGGTGCCACGGTGACCGTCTACAAGGGCGCGAAACTGCTCAGCGGCCGTTTCGAGTCGGCCGAGCATGTGTTGCCCGAGTTCGCGCTCATAGGTTCGGGAGTGACTTCGGTGACTCTTCCGGCCACCCTCACGGCCATCGGCGACGGTGCGTTTTCGGCCTCGAAGGTCACAAGCGTCACCATCCCCGCCACGGTGACCTCGATCGGCGAGTCGGCGTTTTCCGACTGCGCCGCGCTGACCTCGATCACGATTCCGGCATCGGTGACCTCGATAGGCGAGGGGGCGTTCAAGAAATGCACTGCTCTGACATCCGCCGCCGTTAATGGCGCTGTCACCGAGATTCCGGCGAATGCGTTCGCCGGATGTTCGGCTCTCGCCACCGTCACGGTGCCTTCGTCGCTCAAGACCATCGGCGAGCACGCTTTTGCGCAGACCGGCCTTACCGCCATCGACCTTACGGGCTGCACCTCGCTTGCCACAGTGGGCAAATGGGCTTTTGCCGGATGCGATAAACTCAAGAACGTGATCATGCCCGCCTCGGTGCCCGCACTGTCAGAGGGCGCGTTCTTCCACAACACGTCGCTTGAGTCAGGCCTGGGTGCCATGCAGGGCAGCAATGCCACCATGCCCGACTATGCCTATGCCGGCAACGAAAAAATGACCGCCGACGGTTTCGGCGACACCTCGGTGTCGACCATCGGAAACTATGCCATGCAGGGCATGTCGGGTGTGTCGGAGATAACCCTTCCCGCCACCCTCGAAAGCCTTGGCGACCATGCCATGGCCAATATGAGCGGTCTCACCAAGATTAAGGCCGACGGGCTGTCAGCTGTTCCCGCCGTAGGCCGGGATGTATGGGACGGCGTGGCGCGAGGTGACGTTGAACTCGGCGTGCACGAAAATATGGCCGACGCATTCCGCAATGCCGACCAGTGGCGTGACTTCGCCGTGAAGATCATCACCACCGGTATCGACGAGGTTGGCGCCGATGATGCCACCGCCTCGGGCGTCAAGGGGCGTTTCTCGGGTCACGAGCTGATAGTCAGCTCGCTGTCGGCCGACATCACCGGCATCCAGCTTTACGACGTGGCCGGCCGCATGTACATCCTTCCCGCCAAGTCACCCGCCACCCTGCTGACGTTCGACGCCTCGGCCATCGACGACGGCATCTATGTGGTGCGCGTGATGCTTGCCGACGGCACCGCCTCGGCCCTCAAACTCCGTAAATAACCGATAAGATACCTTTTCAGGATACCTTCTTTCAACGATACCGCAAGAAAATGAGAAAATGGCGTGTTGAGGACAGCGCCGAGCTCTACAACATAGCAGGTTGGGGCCGGCAGTATTTCTCAATCAACGACAAGGGCCACGTGGTGGTGCGCCCCCGCGAGGGTTTCGCCGGGGTCGATCTGCGCGAGGTCATGGACGAGCTTCAGCTCAAGGATATCACAGCCCCCGTGCTGTTGCGTTTCCCCGACATACTCGACAACCGCGTCGAGAAGATATCGAACTGTTTCAACCGTGCCGCCGAAGAGTATGGCTATCAGGCCAACAGTTTCCTGATCTACCCGATCAAGGTGAACCAGATGCGCCCGGTGGTAGAGGAGATCGTGACCCACGGCAAAAAGTTCAACATCGGCCTTGAGGCCGGGTCAAAGCCCGAGCTGCATGCCGTGCTTGCCACAAACATCGCCGAGAACGCGCTGATAATCTGCAACGGCTATAAGGACCAGAACTATGTGGAACTGGCGCTGCTTGCCCACAAGATGGGGCGCCGCATCATACTCGTGGTCGAGAAACCGAGTGAGCTGCGCACAATCTACAGCGTGGCCAAGCGGCTGAAGATCACCCCCTCGATCGGCATACGCATCAAGCTCGCCAACTCGGGTTCCGGGAAATGGGAGGAGTCGGGCGGCGACCAGTCGAAGTTCGGCCTCAACTCCTCTGAGCTTCTGCAGGCCATAGACTTCCTCGAAAAGCATGAGATGATGTCGTGGCTCAAGCTGATACATTTCCATATCGGCAGCCAGATCACCAAGATACGCCGCATAAAGAACGCCCTGCGCGAGGCGATGCAGTTCTATGTTCAGCTTTCGAAGATGGGATTCGATATCGAATATGTGGATATCGGCGGCGGCCTGGGGGTGGATTACGACGGCACACGCTCGTCGGCCTCCGAGAGTTCGATGAACTACTCGATACAGGAGTATGCCAACGACGCGGTATATTCTATCGTTGACGCCTGCACCAAAAACGACCTCAAACAGCCCAACATCGTCACCGAGAGCGGCCGGTCGCTTACGGCGCATCACTCGATGCTGGTGTTCGATGTGCTTGAGACGACATCGCTCCCCTCATGGCGCGACTCCGAGGAGCTTACCGGCGACGAACATGAGCTTGTCAGGGAGCTTTACGAAATCTGGGACAAGCTTGACGAACGCCGCCTTTTCGAGAGCTGGCACGACGCGCAGCAGATTCGCGAAGAGGCCCTTGACATGTTCTCGCTCGGCATAATCGACCTGCGCACGCGCGCCCTCACCGAGAAACTGTTCTGGGAAATTGCCCGTGAGGTCGCCTCGCTGGGAGCCCAGATGAAACACCCGCCCGAGGAACTGCGCAAGATCTCGAAGATGCTGCCCGACAAGTATTTCTGCAACTTCTCGCTGTTCCAGTCGCTGCCCGACAGCTGGGCCATAGACCAGATTTTCCCGATCATGCCGCTGTCGCGCCTCGACGAGAAACCCACTCGCCGCGCCACCCTGCAGGACATGACCTGCGACTCCGACGGCAAGATAAACCACTTCATCTCACCCCAGGGACTGTCGTCATCGCTTCCGGTGCATGCCCTCAAGCCGGGCGAACCCTACTATCTGGGCGTCTTCCTGGTGGGTGCCTACCAGGAGATTCTCGGCGACATGCACAACCTCTTCGGCGACACCAACGCCGTGCACATCACCTGCTACAAAGACCACTACGAGATCGACCAGGTGATTGACGGCGAAACCGTGGCCGAGGTTCTCGACTACGTGCAGTTCAACCCCAAGAAACTGGTGCGCAACGTCGAGGGCTGGGTCACAAAGGCCATGAAAGAGGGCCGCATCACCCCCGACGAGGGCCGCGAGTTCCTTTCCACCTACCGCTCGGGCCTCTACGGCTACACCTATCTGGAAAAAGACTGAGCCGCCAGCCGGGCACGGTTATGCGAGGCATGCGGGTTGTGTAACTTATGAGGGTTATGTAACTTATGTAACTTATGTAACTTATGTGGGTTATGTGGCTTATGTAACTTATGTAACTTATGTGGCTTATGTGGGGTGAGGGGCGGCCATAAGGGCTGTGTGTTAAAGTGGTTTGGTCCCGCCGGCGAGCTTCAGCTCGCCTTCCTCAGCCGCGTCTCGGCTCGCCTTCCGGTGCCCTCAGGTGTCATTTTCGCGGCTTTTCAGCCATCTTGTTTATTATATGCGTGTTTTCATAAAACTGGCTTACAGAGGTGATGCGTTTCACGGCTGGCAGCGCCAGCCTGATGCCATGTCGGTGCAGCAGCTCCTCGAAGAGGCGCTGTCGACCATCCTGCGACGCCCCATGGCCGTCACCGGCGCCGGGCGCACGGATGCCGGCGTGAACGCCTCGGAAATGTTCGCCCACTGCGACCTGCCCGAGACACATCCCCCTTTCGACCGGCTC
>USKE01000056.1 GCA_900555165.1 uncultured Porphyromonadaceae bacterium
CCAGGAGTTAAGATTGCTGTCGTTTCCGGTATCGATGGTCAACGGACCATAAAGTTTTGCATATTTTTCCAGAAGTTCATTTCTTCTGGCAGAAAGTTCGCTGAAATACTCCAGTGCCCGTTTTTCCCCTGGATGTGTATCCAGGAAAAGAAGAAGATCATCAATAGCAAAACTTACCTGATCAATGGACTGTAACAGTTCTTTTTTTGAAGTACAGTTTCCGGACATCATCTACGGCCTCCTCTCCTGCCGCAGAACGGCTTGCAAAGCTCAGGAAAGATTGTTCCAACCTGAAGCGCTTTTTTCAGCTCAAACGTAGGCGCAAATTCCTGGCATGGCACATAAGCCATTGCCGGAACCAGATGTTTAAGATGCGAATACATCTCCTGGTCAGCGCTGTTTCCGGTTCCCGGCATTTTGCATCCACAGGTTTCCTTCGGCATCCGTGACCACATTGTTTATCTGGTCGTTGGGGAGGGCGGCGGCTCGGTCTGGACTCTCGGCGTTCAGGGACACGTCTGACACTACAGTGCCTCCCGCACCCAGGAACTTCGTTTTATCGACACCGTGAAGGCCGCCGAGGAAACTGCCCACCCAGAGGTACGTGTCATCCTCTTCAAGAGCATATACCCAATTGGAATTGTGCTCGCCAAGGCTGTCTACGACATAGAACACATCAAACCTGTCGGCACGCCGGTCATAACGGTTCAGGCCGGCGTCGGTAGACAGCCATATATTATGGTCGCTGTCCTCATCAATGGCACGGATGCAGTTGTGCGACAGGGTACCCGGCAAATCGGTATGCCTGTACCAGCGCGGAGCGCTCCCTTCGGCAAGCCTGATAACGCCGTTGGCGCCCCCGAGCCACAGGTCGTTACGGCTGTCGCGGAATATGGCATGAATCTCATTGCTCTCACCGGAATTGGCCAGTGCGCTGAGTTTGACTGTCTTGATATGGTGTGAGTTCGATGCAATCGACAGCCCCCTCTGGTGACCGGCCCATATGTTCTGACTATTATCGGCATATATGCACCATATCTCATTGTCAGACAGGCTGAGCTCCTGACGTGAATCATGTCTGAAATGCCGCAGGGAGTCGCGGGTAAGATCGAACACTCCGTTGTCGGTGCCGACGAGCAGATGGCCGTCGGCACCTTCGGCAAGGCTTTTGACGACATTGTTGTCCATCACTGAGACACGCGACCAGCCGTCATTTGCCGGAGTATACTCATACAGAGCCCCCTCTGTACCTATGAATATGCTCCGGCTGTCAGCCGATTCTACCATTGTGTTGACAAACAGGTTCTTGTGCGCCGGCATGCCGACTTCGGCCCTGACCGGCCGGAATCGGTGCCCGCGGCTGTCCCACCGCGCCAGGCCGTTGTATGTGCCGGCGTAGAGTATGCCGCGGCTGTCGCGCAGAATCGAATATACCGACTTGTTGGGTAATCCTGCCGAATGGTCTGTGACACTGCCGTCGGCAAGCGAGAGCCGGTACATGCCATAGAGACTGCCCACCCAGAGTGTGCCGTCATAAGCCAGCATGCACCTTATCTCCTTGGGCATCTGCTTATGGGCCGGTGTGACCCATCCAGTACCCACATCGAAAGTCATAAGACCGTTGTTCGTTCCGAGATAAAGCAACTGCCCCTGCTCTACAATGGCATGAATGTGCAACCCCCTGAGCCCGCTTTCACCCACGGGATGCACGGTAACACCATCATAAAAGAAGAGCCCTTTGTTGGTGCCCACCCACATTAAACCCCGGCTGTCGCGGTAAAGGCTGAATACCGCCGTCTTGCGTCCGTCGACCTGCACGTTCTTCCAGTCGAATTCCGGTTCCGGCAACCGCGGCACGGCATAAGCCGCAAGAGGCGTGAGCCCCAACCACGCCACGATGACGCACAATAAATACATTATGGTGTTTCCGATGGATGCAAGAAGTTTCATGGTATATGGTTTTCTTCTGCAAATATAGACAAAACACACGAGCACGCATCGCGTGAGCACCATATAATAATCAGCCATTTCAGACAATCCATGCATCAGAACAGACACCATACCCCCGGAAGGCCATATTATGGTTTAATCCGGTTCCGAAGTTTTATAAAATTTTATAATATTGTTTGCCAAAGGGTTAAATTAGAGTTAAACGGTACGGCAATGTTAAACGCCCCGGTGTTATTCAAGTCAAAGAACCAACCAAAACGAAAAATCAACAACTTAACGGAAAGATATATGAAAAAGACTGTTTTAGGTTTAGCTATCGCAGCCATGTCGTTCACCGCTTTCGGCACCATGGCCCAGACAACCGGCTGCAACAACACCGCCACCTGCAGCAACGAGCAGGTATGCACCACGAACACCGCCTGCACCAAAGCAGACACCGTATGCCCCCGGGGGGAATGCGCCCTCTTCGAAGGACTGAACCTCACCGACGCCCAGAAGTCACAGCTGCAGACCCTCAACGCCAACCGCAGGATCGCACGTGAGCAGATGGCGAAAGCCCGCAAGGAAACAAAGATGCGTGACGTCCAGGCCGCACGCGCTGACCGCCGCGCCTCGAAAAAACAGTACCTCGAAGAGGTAAAAGCCATCATCGGCCCCGACCAGTATGTGACCTTCCTTGAGAATGTCTACATCAACGGCGTCAACGGCCAGCGCCCCGGCAACAAGGCCGCTTTCGCCAAAGAGAACCGCGGCAAAGCCCATGCGATGCGTCCGGGCAAAGGTGACCGCAAGCTCCGCCGCGACGGCAAAGTCCAGGGCAAGATGGTGAAGGCCTCGCTTAACCAGGCTCAGCCCCAGAGCAACTAACCATCCACTGAATCCCTATCCATCAAAAACGCGATGCACAGACCGCAAATCGGTCTGTGCATCGCGTTTTTGCTATATTGTATTGTGTCGTCACTTGAATTCGGGGATGTCGGCGGGGCGGAATACCACAGACCTGCCGGCCATGCCGCCGGCTGTGAAATATCCGAGACAGAAATCACCCGCGAACATGGCCGGCCCGTTGCTGTCTGACGAAATCGCCTCAAGATAATCATACATCGCACGGCTGATGCGTGTCACTGTGGCCGACACCACATCGCCGTCGACAAGCACGTCATCGTCATCCTCTTCATCGACATCGCGGCGCGAGGTCATGATGACCTCGGCGATATAACCGTCCTCGGCCAGATTGTCGCGTACATAGGTCCAGCGGTATATCTCACCGTTGCGGTAAACCCGCACCCAGTAGCAGTCGCCAGTAGTGGCCGGATCATCTGCGATGAGCACCTGCAGCACTGCCACGTGGTCGTAGGGCATCTTTATCCAGTTGAACTCCATTCCGGCAATCTCCGGTGCCGGGAGCATGCGGCACTCGGATGTGTACACCGCCCCGGCACGGCTTACCGTGAGGCGATAGTCGTGGCCCGGAACGCCGGGGCTGCCCGACACATAATCACCGTTGGTGTCGGGGGCGAGTGTAACGGTTTCGCCTGAAGTAAGATCGGCAAGCTCCACAGTCGCATCGGTGAGCCGGGTGCGATCCATGGGGTCGTCCATAGGGGTGGTCATTGTCAGCGCCACAGTAGCGCCACCGGTGGTCAGAGCACCCTCTATGACGGGGATAGGGTCGATGTCGCGGTATTTGATGTCAAGCTCCTTCTCGCACGACACCAGCATCATCGCGGCTGCCGACGCAAGGGCATATATCCTGAAACTGCGCATAGGTCAGTATTTTTAGGTCAGAATTTTAATGTATATGACACGGAGGGAATCAGTCCGAAAAGCGACTGCTGCACGGCGCGCGTGCCTGAGGGTTTGGTATCGTCGTCCTCGAAATAGACGACAAAGGGATTGTAGCGGCAATAGGCGTTGTAAACCCCTATCGTCCATTGGTATGTGAACTTGGGCCCCTCGTGGGTGTATATGGCCGACAGGTCGAGCCGGTGTGTGGAAGGTGTGCGGTAGCCGTTGCGCCGCGAATAATAATAGCAAGTGGTGCCCGAAAGTTCATATTTCACGTCAGGCGCCGTGAGCGGCTGCCCCGATGAGAACACCCATGAGCCGGATAGAGTCCACCGCGGCGTAAGCCGGTAGATAGCCGTGGCCGAGAAATCGTGCCGCCGGTCGTTGGAGGCATCATACCACCTGCCGCCGTTTATGCCGGGGATGCGTGTCTGTGTCTGCGACAGCGTGTACGAAACCCATCCGGTGAGCCTCCCGGCGTTCTTGCGTGCCATCAGCTCAAGACCGTAACTGCGGCCGCGGCCGCCGAGTATGATGTTCTCAAGATTCAGCTCAGAGAACATCGTGCGTCCGTCGCGGTAGTCATATACATTACTGATATTTTTGTAATATGTCTCGGCCGACCAGTCGAAAGCGCCGTCGGCAGTCATTCCGGCGTATGAAAGCCCGTAAAGCACGCTCTCCTCCGGCTTGACTCCAGCCGACGAGAGTGCATAGCGGTCAAACGGAAACGTCGTGGCGCTCGACCGTATGGAATGAATCTGTTGGGTAGTCATACCTGCGCCGGCCTTTATCGCATGGGTGCCTGAAATGTCATATTTCAGCGACACGCGCGGCTCAAGGCTCAGATATGTCTTTGACCTGAAGGCGGGTGCCTGCTCTTCGGCCGACACAAATTCGTTGAACCGCGAGCCGCCGAGCGCCGAGAACGCTCCGGCACGCACTCCGGCCGAGACGCCCCACCGTTCGGCGAAGACGCCGTCCCACGCGGCCCACAGGGCGTTCTGCCAGCCTGAACGCACATCGCGCTGTTTCGTGCCGTTATAGACAAACTCGGCCGACATTACCCTGAACAGCTCTGACCGGAGGCCGAATTCAAGGGCATGCTCATCTGACACGGCCCAGGTCACGCGCTCGTTGAGGCTGTAGTCGCCTATTGACTCGCGCAGACGCTGGTCGGTCTGCATCATCGACATCACCATGTGCGGCGTGTAGCGGCTCATCGCGAGCGTGGTGGTAAACCGCAGGTTCTCGCCCGAGTGCGCAAGCCAGTTGACCGACACGCCAAGATTACCCCAGTACATCCCCATTATGTCGCCCACAGCCAGATTGTCATGGCCGAGGAAAAACGACACGTCGAGTACATCGCCGCCGCGAGGTATGTACCTTACCTTGGCGGTTATGTCATAGAAATTCATCACCGTACTGCGGTACTGTGGTATCATCTTCAGAAACAGGTCGACGTATGAACGGCGCGCCGTCACGGAGAACCTGCGCCGGTCGCGTATCACCGGCCCCTCAGCCTTGATTTTGGCGGCGAGGATGCCCACTGTCATCGAGCCATGATATGTCTCCATGTCGCCGGGCGCGAGGGCAGTCTCGAGCACGGACGAGGTTGCTCCGCCGTAAAATGCCGGAATCGGGCCTTTGTAAAGGGTGGCGCGCCCGATTGCGTTGTCGTTGAACGTGGAGAAGATACCCATCACATGCGAGGGGTTATAGAGCGTGATGCCGTCGAACGTCACCAGATTCTGCGTGGCGTTGCCGCCGCGCACCTCGAAACCGCCGGCCTGACTCTCGCTGTGCACGCCGGGCATAAGGGTTATGGATTTCACTATGTCGTTCTCGCCGAAAAGCACCGGCACCTGTGCCAGACGCGAGAGTTCGAGCGTCTCGGCCCCAAGGGTGACATCGCCCACGCGCTGGCGTGCCGACTGACCGGTCACCACGACCTCGTCAAGCTCGCGGCGCCCCACGGAATCAGCGGCCTCCGCGCCATATGCCGCAAAAGCCGTTCCTGTAAGCCCCGATGTCAACAAAATAATAGAACCAAAAATCTTTTTCACCAGAAATTGCGTTGCAGGGGAGCAATTTACCATCCCGCCCCCGGTTTTCCGCCCACAAAGTTACACACCATTTCTCCAAAAAAGCAAATCCTTCCACAAAAAACCATCAAAAACCAACAGCTGAATCATGTGCACAATCATGTAATTTGCACTATGTGCCCACCTGCTGGATTTCGGCTTTCACTTATCCCCATCGTGATTGGGTCTCTTTACTATATTCTCATGGAGCCGTTTATCTGACAAATGGATGGAATTCATCCAACAACCTCATAGTCAAGAACAACAAGCGTCCGACAGGACGCTGATTAACCAGTAACCGGGTACGCCGGAGCCCGTAGGGCGCAGGTGTACCCGGCTGATACATGTCCCCTTCAAAAAAGCGTCCGGCAGGACGCTGATTTACATATAATGTCGAATGTCTTTTATATTCTTTTTCTCATCACTTTTCGTATATTTGCGCCATGAGTTATACCGCACTGACATACCATATTGTTTTCGGAACATATCGCCGCAAAAACGTCATTAATATCAATCAAGAACGTGAGTTATACAAGTATATGTATGATTTCGCCACAGAGCGTCAGGTGCTTGTCAGGCGAATCGGTGGAATGCCTGACCATGTACATATAATCTGCGACATTCCGGCGAAACTTGCAGTTGCCGATTTTGTCAAGCTATTAAAATCAGAGTCAAGCAAATTCATGAAAATCAATCCACATTTTCCTTATTGGGAACGGTGGGCAAGTGGTTATGCGTGTCTTACGGTCGATGCCGCGCTCAGAACCGCCAGAGTACAATATGTAATGAATCAAAAAGTTCATCACGCTAAGCTGAGTTTTGAAGATGAATTCCGCGACTTACCCCGAGAGGCCGGCATAGACTCTGACAGTTCGATACTTGGTGACTAAAATATGTAAACCGGCGTCCTGACGGACGCCATTAGATACCCATACAATCACCGGGCATGCCTCAGCCCTGCGGGCTTTGGCATACCCGGTTACTGGTTAATCGGCGTTCTGCGAACGCCCCGCACCAGAAATCTACGACTCCTTAAAGCAAGAAACAAAAGCAAGAAACAAAAACGAAAAAGCAGGAGACAAAGGCAACAGACAAGGACAGAAAGGAGGCAAGCGAGACAACAGGAGAAATACTATCGGCCGGAGGCACGGGCGATGACGGCGACATTGCCCGCATAGGCGGGGAAGTCGACGTGTCCATCGGCGACACGAGCCTTCTGACCTGTGTATAGCTCTTCAACAAGGGTGCCGTCGGCGAACCACGGGGCGGTGGCGATGGGTTTCCCGGCCTCGGGGCTAAGACGGATCATTACGGTATCGGTGTCATTGTGGCGCACGCAGGTGTGGGTGTCGATGGTTGTCTGTCGGCCGGTACCGATGACGGGATGCGCCTTACGGATGCGTCCCAGCCGCCGGAAGTGGTCAAGCAGCGTGGTGTCGGCACTGTTCCAGTTCATGTCGGAGCGGAAAGCCTGGTTGCTGTCGACATTCAGACGTGCGTCACTGAGCGGACGGCGCGTCTCGTCGCCATAAAATATCTGCGCGGCACCTGGCGCAAGCAGAAGAGTAACGGCACAGTCGGCCATGTTATCCATGTCGGCATCGCGGTGATACGAGTTGTTGAGGTAGCTGAAGGGATGCCACCCGGGGTGGGCAGCCACGCTGTCGGCGTAAGCCTGCCAGGTGTTCACTATGGCGTCGAGGTCGCCGCGTTTCGGGAAATAGAAGTTCACAAGGCTCGAGAATCCGGCACCGGCGTAGTCCGGCTTATAGTCGATTGACGCGCCGTCGTAATCGCCGGTGAAATAAAACCGGTCGCGCCACGATGCGGCAGGGTCATCGGGATGTGCCGCGCGCCAGCGCTCGAGGGCATTGTTGCATGCGTCGCTAAGCTCTTTCCAGCGGTCGAGGCGCACATTCTCCACGATGTCGCACCTGAAACCGTCGATGCCGAATTCCTCGACCCACGACGCTATCCAGGCCGTCACGTATTGCATCGGACTCCACTTGCGGTCTTGTCTCAGCGTGCGTGCCGACGGATTGACCCATGCGTCGTTACGGCTCCCCTCGCCTTTCCATTTCCGGTGCAGGAAAGCGGGTATGGCCACCGGCACGTCACTCTCGTCCTTGAAATCAGGCATGCCGTAAAGAGTGGCCTCAAGGGGGTTGTTCTCATCCCAGTTCTCATCGGGCATGCGCACCCAGCCGCGGTCATACCATCCGTTCCAGCCGAGGCGTCCGGCAAAGAAACTGTCATAGCTCCAGTCGCGGCGGTGTCCGGCGGCCTCTGCCTCGGTCAGACCCGTGTCGGCAAAACCGTACTGCACGGCGTCGAGAAGTGTCGGATAGCCCGGGTCGTTCAGATTGGCGCCAAGCATCACGCGGATTCCCTGCGCGTGCAGGGTATCAATTAGTTCGCGGAACTCGGCCACAGTGCCGTAATTCTTGTCAATCTGGGTATAGTCAAGGGGGTAATATCCATGATACCCGTAATGCGGGAAGTCGTTTACAGAACCGCTCCCCGACATCCAGCCGTGAATCTGCTCGTAGACGTCGGTCATCCACACAACATCCACGCCCAGGTCGGTGAAATACCCCTCGCGGGCTTTCTGCAGCATACCCTTGAAGTCACCCCCATGAAACGTGGCGGCATTAAGCCGCTCGGAACCGTAATCGGTCACACGGCCGTAGTTGACATCGTTGGTTGAATCGCCGTTGCAGAAACGATCGGTTATCACGAAATACACTGTGGCCCCTCCCCAGTCGAAATCACCGGGACCGGGAGCCGGAAACACCTGCATCGCTGCTGCGCCGGCAAGAATACATGGAATCACAATCTTTCCTTTCATGGCTTTTTTGGCACAAAGTTACCTACGCGACCCGCCACCAGCAATACTGATTTTTAACCACACCGTGCAGTCAGATAAGTTTCATGGCGGTGGCGGCCATGATGGCCTCGACGGAATTTCCGACACTGAGCTTATCGAGGATGTTCTGCCGGTGACGGTTCACCGTGTGCACGCTTATGCCGAGCGACGCGGCGATCTGCTTGCTCAGCCTCCCCTCCTTAATCATGTGAAGAATCTCTTTCTCGCGGCCGGTAAGTACCCGGCCGCGACGTTTGTCGAACGACAGCGCCATCACCCGCCCGGTGACGTTGCTCACTATGCGCGGCTCTATGCCTTCAGGCACAGACTGATCGGGCGACAAGTCGTAGCGGCAAAGTATCAGCCACATGCGTCCGGCAGGCGAGAGCCGCAGAATCTGAGTGGAATTGTCGACCACGCGGTACTCGCCGCCCCGGTCGCGCAGACGTATGCGGCAGGTTGCGCGCCACGCTGTCTTTTCTCCGGTATGGAGCGTGTCGACGTATTTGAAAAATTCATACTCGAGCATTCGTTTGTCGACCAGATCCTCTGGGTGCAGACGGTTGTATATCAGGTCTTCGTCGCTCGAATCCAGAATTTCCGAAAGCCTGTCGCCATCACTTATACCCATCAGGGCACCGAAACGCCCGGCATAGAGGTAGCACCTGTCGCACGAGGCGTCGGTAATGACCGCGCACGCGTCGCTTACCCCGGTCATGGCCTCGACAGCCCGGCGGCAATCGGCTATAACCGTAGAGTCAAGCACCTCGCGGTCAAGGCACTGTGCTGCGTACACGGCGTTCAACTCTTTTCGCAATATATCCATCGGGCATTATCGGTACTGTATATGAATCAGCATGCGAATCCGGCAAACCGGTACGCAAATGTAGCTATTTTCACTAAATTTGCAGTCGACAATAAAAATCAACGACATGGAAAAAGGATATTTCGAGGCCGAATGGGCGAAAATGTTGCGCGGCGAGGTGTATGACGCCGCAAACGACGGGTTCCAGGAACGACTGGTGGCTACGCGCGAGCGCCTGTGGGAGTTCAACAGCCTGCGCCCGGGCGAGACCGCGCGCATGCAGGCCCTGCTCAGGGAACTGCTGGGATCGTGCGGACAGCGTGTGTATGTGAACCAGCCCTTCCGCTGCGACTATGGCTGCAACATACATGTGGGCGAGAACTTCTTCGCCAACTTCAACCTCACGGTTCTTGACGAGGCCGAGGTCCGCATCGGCGACAACGCCTTCATCGGCTGCAACACCAA